>JBGTHH010000304.1:0-2656 GCA_041746275.1 Pirellulaceae bacterium
CAGCATCGCCAGAAATTCATCCTTCCGACGGTCGGCCTCGCGAACCCTTTGATACAACTGGGCGTTCTCGATCGCAATTGTGGCTCGACGAGCCAGATCTTCGGCCATCGCCAAATCGGCGGGCCCGTAGATCCTCCCCGATTCGCCGGAGACAAACGACATCACTCCGATCGTCGTTTGCTTCACCGCTAACGGAACACACATATACGAATTCAACTTCAATTCACGCAAGATTCGCAAGTGTTCGTCATCGCGGGCGGCATCCTCCAGTATCGAATCGTTGATGGTAGGCACCAGTACGGATTCGCCAGTGCGAATCACTTTCATCGCACCCTGGAGTGCATTGGGATCGGGAGGGTAGCGCGTGGCTAGTTTTTCCGCCAATTGAACCTTGGCAGGGTCGGCGTGAGCGACCGTCATCCGTTCGAGTGAGCCGTCGGCAGCCACCATGTCGACGGTACACCAATCCGCAAAAGCGGGCACGGCGAGCTGAGCTACCTTTTGCAACGTGCTCTTGTAATCCACGAGCGAGGCGAGGGACTGACTGGCTTCGGCAAGGAATTGTAGTGATTGTTCCAAACGTTTACGTTGGGTGATGTCACGCGTGAAACCACGAGCGTGGATGAGTAGGCCATCTTCCCGCAGTACGTTCGAGTCGATGAGGACGTGTTTGATCGTGCCATCCTTGCACCGCAGCCGAGCCTCGTAATTGTGCAACGGCTCGCCCACCGTTAGGCTTTGCAAGACGTGTTCGATCACCGACTGGTCAACATGAAATTCCGCGATGTGGTGGCCGACGTACTCTTCGCGCGCGTAACCCAGCATGTCAAGTTCTGTTTGGTTGGCGCGCAAGATCGTGCCATCCGGTCCCAACCGATGCAAACCTACGGCGGCATTCTCAAAGAAGTCGGACAGTTCTTTCTCACTGCGGCGAAGTTTTCGTTCGGACTCCCGACGCTCGATGAACTGCCCGATCTGTCCTCCGATCACCGCCATCATCTCCAACAAGTCGGCATCTGGTTCCCGAATCTCCTGACTGAAAAACTCGATGATCCCTAGGAACTTGTCGTCGACGGAGACCGGACACGCAAATCCACCATGCAAGCCGCATCGCTCGGCCACGGACGCACGAACGAAGTGAGGTTCAACAACCACATCGGGAGTCCACGCCGCTTGTCCGCTGCTCCAGACTCGTGCTGGTAGCCCCGTCCCTCGCTCGAAGGCGAGCTTCATGGTCGCGGTGCGAAACTCTTCCATTTCCTCGGAGGACTGGGGCCAAAACTCTTGGCAACGTAGCACTTGCTCGGAAGGCTCGAGCCGCCAGAAGCAGCCGACACTCCACTCCAACGCAGTACAGATTCCAGCCAGAGCGTCCGCGATCGCCTTTGCAATGTCTCTCTCTTGGGCCAAAATCTGGTTGACGGCGAGACGAACGCTACGTCGGTGTTCCGCCGCCCGCTGTTGCGAAATATCCCGATCGATCGCGGAGGCCCCAATGACTTCGCCGTCCCCATCGTAGATGGGCGAGATGCAAATGCCGACGGCAAGTCGTCGACCATCTTTGCACTGGCGGATCGTTTCGAACGGGGCGACCCGCTCTCCTTGCTGGATTCGTCCCAAAACTTGCACCAATTCGTCCTTGCGTTCGGGTGGCACGATGGTCGAGAAGACCGGCTGACCCACGATCTCTTCCGCCGAATAGCCGAACAGCCGCTCGGCACCGGTGTTCCAAGTCGTGACGACACCCTCGAATGTCTGACCGAAAATGGCATCCTCCGACGAATTCACCAATGCCGCCAACCGGCCCCTGTCGATGTGCGATGCACGCTGATCCGAGACATCTCGAAAGACCAACACGCCCCCGACGATTCGACCATCCTGTACGCGAATGGGCGCCGCACTGTTGTCGATGGCCCGTTCCGTACCATCCTTGGCGATCAAAATCGTATGGTTTGCCAGCCCGACGGCGCGACCTTTCCGCAGCGCTTTGGCAACGGAATTTTCGCTCGGTTCCCGCGTCCGCTCATGGATACAAAAGACCTCTTCCAACGGCTTCTGTTGCGCCTCTGCGGCGGTCCAGCCCGTGAGTCGCTCGGCCACGACGTTGAGAAACGTGATGCGCCCGTACTCGTCAGTGACAATGACGGCATCACCGATGCTGGACAACGTGACCGCGTAACGCTCTCGTTCTCGTTGGATTTGCTCCGCCCGCCGACGCATTCGTTCGCTTAGCAACGCTGCGCCGACGCCAAAGCAGCTAAAGAAGGCCAGTCCCATCCAAGCCGCAACGTCTCCCGGCACCAGCGAATTCGCGGGGACCAGAAATAAGTGTGCTACAGTCACGCCGCTCAATGCCACCGCGAGCAACGTGGGGCCCAAACGAGTACACATTGCTGTGACAAAGACTGCGGGGAAATAGGTGATAAACGGTACTTGCCCGTCGACGTACGGATGAATCAAGACTCGCAGCCAAGTCGCGAAGACCGTGCAAAAAATGGCGAAACCATAGCCCAGGACCAGGGATTGCACCTTCACGTTCATGAAATAACCTAAGTTCCAGGCCGGAGAATGACCGCAGCCGCTTCGGGTATCGCGATGCCAAAGCTATCTACACGGAAAGCCCTTCAGTTACAGGCATTTCAAAATACCAGCATAT
>JBGTHH010000305.1:0-7301 GCA_041746275.1 Pirellulaceae bacterium
GATGGTGGCGAAGTTGTCGTCGGTCAAAATCATATCGGCCGCTTCCTTGGCGACCTCGGTACCGCCCACGCCCATCGCCACACCAATATCGGCCTGCTTGAGTGCAGGCGCGTCGTTCACCCCGTCGCCGGTCATGGCCACTACCTGACCATTGGCCTGCAACGCCCTCACCAGACGAAGTTTTTGCTCTGGCGTGGCACGGGCAAAGACGGCGACTTTCTCGGCGATGTCGATCAGTTCCTGGTCAGTTTTTGACGCCAGATCGTGACTGGTCATCACGAGCGGCGATTGCTCCCCGCCGCAGGCCGCTCCCTTCAAGTTGAGCTTCTTGGCAATGGCAAGAGCCGTCGCCGGGTGGTCGCCCGTAATCATCTTGATGCGGATACCCGCGCTCTGACACGCCCGCACGGCATCGATCGCCTCGGGCCGCGGCGGATCGATCATGCCTTGCAGACCCAGCAGCGTGAGATTGGCGATGTCGGCATGCTCGATCGCTTTTGTGTCGGCGGGCATTTCTCCGCGCGCAAACGCCAACACCCGCAAGCCTTGCGAAGCCATCTCTCCGAGCTGATCAAGGTACTTTTCAGCATCCAGCGGTTCCGCCTGGCCACTCGCGTCGAGTGCCGACTTGCACTTGGATAACACGACCTCAATAGCCCCTTTTACGTAGACGACTTGTGAGCCCTCGTCCTCTTGCTGGTGCAGTGTCGCCATGTATTGATGCTGCGATTCGAACGGAATTGAATCGAGCCGCGGCCACCTCTGAGCGGCTTGCCGTTCGTCGAATCCAGCCTTCCGAGCGGACACGAGAAGCGCGCCCTCGGTGGGATCGCCATTGACGTCCCAGCGGCCGTCCTTCTGCTGCAGCGTCGAATCGTTACACAACAATCCCGAAAGAAGACATTCACGAGCCGCGGCATTCTCAGCGAATACGGCTCCGTTGCGAGGATTAATCTCGCCTTCGGGGCTATAGCCGCTCCCCAACAGTTCGAATTGTTCTCCCGCAGCAAAGATCTCTCGCACCGTCATCTGATTGACGGTGAGTGTACCAGTCTTGTCAGAGCAGATCGTCGTTGTGCTGCCAAGTGTTTCCACGGCGGGCAGTTTCCGTATGATGGCACGCCGCCGGGCCATGCGAGAGACCCCGATGGCCAGCGTGATTGTCACCGCGGCTGGCAGCCCCTCTGGTATCGCGCCGACCGCTAACGCCACAGCGGCCATAAACATCTCGAAGGCTGACTGACCCCGCATGACACCGACGGCAAACGTGAGCGCCGCCAACGCCAGGATAACGACAAGCAAGACGCGGCTGAAGCCAGCGATCTTGCGCGTCAGCGGCGTTTCCAGAACGTCCGCCGTTGACACCAAAGTGCTGATCCGGCCGACTTCCGTGTTTGCTCCCGTGGCGAAGACTGCCCCTCGCCCTTGCCCGTACGTCACGAGTGTCGAGGAATACGCCAAGTTGCGCCGTTCGGCTAGCGGCGTTTCGGCGGGCAAAGGCTCGCGGCCCTTTTGCACTGGCACCGATTCGCCGGTCAGCGTCGATTCGTCGATCTGCAGGTCGCGGCAGTGAATCAGGCGTAGGTCGGCCGGAACCTTGTCCCCCGATTGCAGTAACACGATGTCGCCTGGCACAAGTTCGACCGACGGAATCTTATGGATTTCTCCGCTTCGCAGGACGCGCGCCTCCGTGACGGTCATCTTCGCGAGAGCTTCCAAGGCTTTTGCCGCCTTGGATTCCTGCAGGAACCCGATGATGGCGTTGACCAGCACCACGGCAAAGATCACGCCCGCGTCAATCCATTCATTCAGCGCCGCGGTAATTCCAGACGCCACCAGCAGAATGTAGATCAATGGTTGGTGAAACTGCAGCAGGAACGTGAGCAGCAGTCCAGGCCCGCCAACCACAGGGATGGCATTCGGACCGAACCGCTTCTGACGCGATTGGACCTCAAAGATGTCCAATCCCTTCTGCGCATCGCTTTCGAGCAGCCTGAGTGCTTCATCCGTATCCACCTGATGCAGATGCTTTTTGAGCAAGAGTTCCATAGTGTTCTTTCGAAAGTTTTTGGATCCTTGGGTTCGATCTCGGCGTCATTCGGTCGTCGGTGGCGTCCGTCTACGTTTCGTCTTTCTCGGCTCACTCCAGGCGAGCTTCGCATTCCGCAGCGCGTTCTTCACTTCCTCGTATTCTTCCGTCGCCTCTGGCACGAATCGCATGGAGTCAACCAGCCATTCGGCCAGCGCTGAGGAACACAGCCGGTAAAAAACGTGCCGACCTTCGCGGCGTTCCGCCACAATGCGATGAGCCCGCAGCACCGCCAGATGCTGGGACACGTTCGAGTGCGATATTCCCAGCGTCCCTTTCAAAGATCCGACGTCCGTCTCTCCGCCCCGAAGTTCCTCAATGATCTGAACACGTCGGGGGTGGGCGATCGCGCTCAGAAACTCCGCCAGTTTGCTTGCGGCGAGAAACCGATACGGCACGATAAAACTCCTCCATAACGTTGCTCATTTGTCAGCTACGTTCCCCGCGAATATTTTCTTACATGCAGAACTTAGCATATGTTGTGCCGACCTCTTTCAGTTCACTTCATTGCAAGTCCGAGTCGTCGCCGGAGCTGGGGTTTTTCCGGGGATCGCAACCATATCAAGTCGCACGGGAGTGGATTTTGCGATGCCTTTCTGCAGCAGATGCGCGCGTGCTCGCACATTGACAGCCAAAGCCGCATATCATATTCAGCTCGGGCCAACAGCCCTATTCAGCTCTGCCACGCTGGCGCATACTCGGGGAGACAGTGACAACCCGGGCTGGCATGATTAAACAATTTCGTAGCGCGAACGAACCGCCTGGATGAGGGCGTCATTGATATCGATGCTTCGGTTCAATTGGAAGTCGACTTCGAGACGGCGAAGTGTCGCGGCGAGTCGACGATCTCCAAAGACGTCGGCGATCCACTTTGAGAAATCTCCATGCTGCAAATGGTGATGAATCGGGAACTTTGCGCCGGCAAGGATATCGATGAATTCCTTCAAGGTCCGGGCTGTGGCTCGGACCGTTCGCGTGGCATCTGAGAACGCAAAGGCATGATGCTGTGCCACGGGTACGTCAATGTACTTGGCGCGGTGCCGGACGTGCGAAGTCAAACGCTGGACTAGGCGAATACGCCGGAGCCGTCCGCAGGATTCCTCCGCGCCCGGTAGGAGCGCCGCCTCGTCCACTGCCAGATCCCGCAGGATGCGATGCCATTGTTCAACCTCCGCGGACGCGCCCGCGGCGTCGGCCAGTAGAGCGACTTCGTGTGGATCGGTGGCTCGGGTGACCAGCATCACGTCGGCGTATTTCAGGACATCGGGATGCAAGCTTGTCGCCTGGTAGGTGATGGCAGTGTACCCACCCGATTCCACGCCGAGCAATTCTCTCATGTCCGCATCGCGCAGAAAGTAGTGCGCTTCGTCGATCAGCATGCGGTGCGGCAGACCCGTACGCTGCCGCACCAGAGCAATCTGCGGGAGCGCCTCGCGCAGGTATTCGAGTTTCTCGCCGTGCGGAAGTTGACATAAATCCAGAACGATGCTGCGGTCGGGATGCCGTAAGTATCGGAGCAGTTCATGGGGCTTGGGAGGACGGTCGTCGCCGCCCACGATGGAAACCCGAGGCAATGCTTCGAGACCAGAGTAGTCTCCCTCGGGATCAATGACACAGATGCTGTAGCCGAAGAGGATGAGTTGTTCGCAGAGCAGCCCTGCCACCCACGACTTTCCGGAGCGGGGATCGCCGGTCACGAGAACATTTCTACCCGCGACGGCGAGCGAGATCTGCTCGCCGCCAGCCGTCGTTCCCAGGAGGAGCCTGCGGCGTGGCCGCCGGATACGCAGGCTTCGATGGTGGGATAGTTGGGAGACGAGCGCATCGATATAGAGACCGACCGCTGCGGGTCCGTCTCCCTTCAAGACCTCGTCCGCAGCCATCTTGAGTGACGAACTGCCCCATTCCACGGCGACACCGACCTCGACGCTGCGCAACAGTTCGTGATCATTCTCAGCGTCGCCGATCGCCAGGACATTGTGCGGTGAAAGCCGGAGCGTATCCAGAGCGACGGCCAGTCCCGTCGCCTTGCTGATGCCCTGAGGGAGAATCATCATGCGGCTGCGGTTGAAATGCAGCGCCAGCGGTTGCTCAATGTCTCGAATCGCCTCCAGCGTGGCAGGCCCGGCCGAAGCTTCGGCCTCAATCACGACTTCACCGACTTCGATTTCGACTCCGCGACGACGGAGTTCATTGAGAAGGGTGGACGAAGGTGCATCGTGCAGCACCCTCGAACGACCGCTAGCCGGAAATGCAACGACCGCACCGTTCTCCGCGACAATGGCATCCGCAAACGCGAGATCGCCCACCGCGCCCCTGAGGTCTCGAAGAATCCTCCCAGTGACAATCAGTACGATCAGCCCACGCTCACGAGCATGGGAGATGGCGGCTCGAACCTCCGGGACCAGACGGCCTTCCTCCGCGATCGTACCATCGTAATCGAGGGCGAGTGCCTTGAGTTTCATCTCGTCTTCTTCCTGAGTAGTGAATTAAGCGGACGAGCTTGGGCACTAGCAGTTCGAACCTCCGGGACCAAGCGACCGCCGTCCGCGATCTTGGCGTCATAATCGAGGTTTCCCTCTTCCGTCCACTTCAATAAGCACGCCTCGTGCCGGAGAATTGTATTAAGTTGCGTTTTCCCGTACCTTATTCAGCATTCAGCAGTTTACCGTCGCGAAGGAGGCCGTCCTCGCGCCTTTGACAAACCGCATCGGCCCCCGGTGCTGTGCTGTATCGATCCTGGCGCACTTCCGGCTGATCGCTGTGTTGTGGGTGTTACCACGCTGCGTCCGCGCGACATCCTGGCATGCTTTCGCGCGAACCTTTGGGAAACCTGGACGCAACGAATGGTCAGCTACCGCCGCGCGGCGAGTTCGCCGATGGTCACTGAGTGAACCGCCTGGAGGCGCTGCACAGCTCGTCTATGTATTCTCCTTCGCCCCTCGACTGACAATAAGCCAGATTGCATGAATCGTTCCTGGTATCCACCCTAAAAGTGTGAGGATCAGATTGATCCAGAAATGGGTGCCGAGGCCCACGACCAGGAACGCAGCCAAGGGAGGGAGCAGTAGGGCCAAAAGAATCAGCAGGAACGTCCACATGTCAAGTTGCCTTTCGCTTCACGGTAGGTGGGTTCGCCAGTGGCCACTTTGGGAACCGACTTTGTACCACATACATTCAGGCCGTGTCGTGGTTGGTTCGTTTGGTCGGCGCGGACCCAAGATTCATCGGCGGTCTGCTGCTTGCACGTACCCAACCAGCAGTTCTTCAAGAGCCGCCAGCGCCACTGGCTTGACCATGTGGAAGTTGAAGCCTGCTTCCAGCGAACGGACCTGTCCTCATCCTGGCCCCAACCGGTCAAGGCCACGAGGATCACATCCCGGCCCCACGGCTGCCGACGAACACGCCGGGCAACTTCATATCCGTTCAGTTTGGGAAGGCCGATGTCCAGGAGCACGAACTCCGGGTGGAACGACTCCGCCGCCTCCAGGGCTGCAAGGCCGTCGTGGGCAATGCGAATGTCGTTGCCCTTGCGCCGCAACAACATCCCCATGCTGTTAGCCGCGTCCTTGTTGTCATCCACCACCAGAATGCGAAATCCGCTCAGATTTCCAATTTATTCCGGCTGATGCGGGACACGTTGAGGAGGTCGTCGATGAGCCGCGCCATGACCTTCACCTGCCGGGCGATAACCTCGCGGGCCGTCCTCAGGTCCGGTTCCTCCAAGTCCTCAATGCCGAGTAGTTCGACGGCGTTGCGAAGGGGGGCCAGTGGGTTTCTTAGTTCGTGGCCAACGGTCGCCAAGAATTCATCCTTCATGCGGTCGGCGTTCCGCAACTCCTGCTCCAATCGGTTTATCGACGGCGAAGTGCTGCACGAGGCTCAACAAGTGCTGCGCGACCTGACGCCGCGCGAAACAGAAGTGCGCACCGACGATGGCCGCTGGTACGTTCGACGCATTGTGACCTACCACACCGTGGATAACCGCATCGACGGCGTCGTCATCACCTTCGTGGACATCACCGAGCGCAAACAGGCTGCAGACGAGACGCTGCGGCAACTCGCCGGGATTGTCCAGAGTTCTGCGGACGCCATTTTCACTAAGGATCTCGATGGCACCATCCGAACGTGGAATCCAGGTGCCGAGCGACTCTACGGGTACAGCCGCGACGAGATCGTGGGCCGATCGGTCAAGATGCTCGTCCCAGAAGACCGCATCGATGAATGGACCAGAATCATGGCCATGCTGGCGCGCGGCGAGCATGTCGAGCAGTTGGAAACCGAGCGGGTCCGCAAGGACGGAGAGCGGATCATCGTGTCGCTGACCATTTCGCCGGTGCGGGATGGCCACGGCAAGGTCGTGAGCGTTTCGGTGATCGGACGCGACATCACCGACCGCAAGCAGGCCGAACTGACGCTGCGTGCCAGCGAGGAACGATTCCGCTCGCTGTTCGAGTGCAGCCTGGAAGCCATCGTCGTCACTGACGATGCCGGCCATTACCAACTCGCCAACCAGGCGGCCTGTGCCCTGTTTGGCTACCCGCTCGATCAGTTTCTGGGGATGTGTGTCGCCGATCTGCAGACGCCGGGGGCTCCCAACGCCGCCGAACAGTTTGACGCCTACCGAGCGATTGGCTCGGCAACCGGCGAGTTTAACTTCCTGAATGCCAACGGAGAGGAGCGTGTGGCCGAATACGCCGCCGTGCGGTTGAGCGAGAATCAGCACGTGTCGATGCTCCGCGACGTCACCGAGCGCCGCCGGATGGAGGATACTTTGCGTGACCGTGAAGCCCGACTCGCGGCCATCCTGAACACTGCGGCCGACGGTATTATCACGATCGACGCTCAAGGTGCCATCCAATCGGTCAACCCTGCCGCCGAACGGATGTTTGGCTACCTCGCCGCCGAAATCATCGGCCAGAACGTGAAGCTGCTCATGCCCGCGCCCTATCGGGACGACCACGATCGCTACCTGGCGCGGTATCTGAAGACCGGAGAAAAGCACATCATCGGCAGCGGTCGTGAAGTGGATGGTCGGCGTAAGGATGGATCGACCTTCCCGGTGGATCTGGCAGTCAGTGAGGTGGGAAGCATGAAGCTATTCACAGGCCTTCTCCGCGACATCAGCCGGAGAAAGGAGTTGGAGCGCGAGATCGTGGAGATCGCGTCTCTGGAGCAGCGACGCATTGGTCAGGATCTGCACGACAGCGTG
>JBGTHH010000306.1:0-4190 GCA_041746275.1 Pirellulaceae bacterium
GCGATCCGCGGCACCGGCAATGAACACCTGTCCCACACCCGGAGCCGATTCAATGACGTTCTTGACAAAGCGATCGGCCAGCAAATAAAGATCGCGTGATGATCGCGGTCCGGATACCGCCAGCGTCAGAATCGGCGAGGAATCGGTATCCTGCTGTTGAACCACGGGCGGATCGATACCAGGCGGCAAGCGATTCAACGTGCTGGCGACCGCATCGCGAACGTCCTGCACGGCGGCGTCCAGGTTGCGGGATAGATCGAAGGTGACAATCACAAACGACTGGCCATCGCGCGAGATCGAGCGTAGTTCGTCGATCCCCGCGACGGTGGCAACCGCGTCCTCGATTACCTGGGTGATTTCCGACTCGATCTCTTCCGATGCCGCGCCCGGATGCGTGGTACGCACATAGATCGTCGGCAGATCCATATTGGGAAACCGGTCGACGCCTAATTGCGGGAACGATGCGAGCCCCGCGACGACCAACGCCATGATGATCATCAGGGCGAACACCGGACGTCGAACACAGATTTCAGCGAGCCAATACATGAACAGGTACCGTAGCGTCGAGTGACTGGGATAACTCGGGAGGCGACATCAAGGTCCCGCTTCCACCTCCGTTTCAGAATCGGTAGTGGGCTCCGCGTCCTGGTCCAGAACCGGCACGGCGATGGATTCGCCTTCCGTGACTGGCGTCTTCTCGGTGACAACTGGTTTGCGCACGACTAACAGATCCTGAGACATGACCGCTTCGCCTGAGGCAGCCGGGACAGTTGATTCAAGTCGAGCGACTTGACCTTCACTCGCCTGACCCAGGATCAAGTCACCGGGCGTCAAGCCCTCCAGGATCTCGATCCAGCCGTCTCGATGTTGGCCGGTCAGCACGGGCTGTTCGCGGAGCACGCCGTCGACCACTTTCCACACCTTCTCGATTCCCGCGAATTCGACAATCGCAGCCTGTGGCACGGCGATCGAGCGTTGCTTGTCGTTCAACACCACTTCCGCTTCGGCAAACAAGCCGATCCGCAACTGCCCATCGTGATTGTCGAGCTCGGCCTCGAAGAGCAATGCGCGGCTGAGGTCATCTAGGATCGGACTGATCCGCGTGATCTCGGCGACGCGTTGGCCTGGCACCGACTCGATTCGCAGTGAGATCTGTTGTCCCACGGCGAGTTGTTGGGCATGACGTTCGGAGATTGTGCCGCGGAAGTGCAGGGGATGGGTCCGCACGAGCGTCACCACGGTTTGTCCCATTTGGACGAACGTGCCGGGAGCGACGTGCCGTTGTTGCACTCCCGCCTCGAACGGTGCGACGATCACGGTGTCGGCGAGTTGCTGTTTTGCGACTGCCAATTCCGCCGCGCGCACGCGGATCAGCGCGATCTTCTCCATCACACCATTCAGGGCCGCGGCATGGCGTGCCTCCGCGACTTGTTCCGCCGCGACAAGGGCCTCGTAATCGCTCGGCGTGACCGCGTTGTTGGCCAGCAACTCTTGGTATCTGGCGGTGCGCGATTGAGCTTCCTGCCAGATCGCTTCTTGTTCACGAACGGGCGGCGAGCGGCGCGGATTCAACGACTCCAGCGGCGCGTTGGGTTCGAGTCCGATTGCGGCCCGAGCCTGAGCGAGCTGCGCCTCGGCTTGCGAGACTTGTAATTGAAAATCGGCTTGGTCGATCGTGACCATGATCGCTTCTGCGGCGACTCGATCTCCCATGTCGACACGCACCTCCGCCACGCGACCCGCGACCTTGGCACCCACCACGGCGACTTCGTCCGGGACCAAACTTCCTTGCGTGCGGACGACCAGCGGCCAAGCAGTTCGCTCGACGGTCAGGGATGCGGCGTGCATAACCGGCAACTCGGCTTTCGCGTCCTTCTTCGCGGAAACATCGGTGGCCGAATCGCGACAACCGACGACCACGAGGGCGCATAGCAGGGTCATGAATAAGAACCGTCGATGCCGAGGCGGGATACCATGTGCTCGCATGAAATTGTCTTCTGCGGAGTGTCGTAAGGGGCAGGCGACTGAACAACGTCGGGCGGGCAGGCGGGTGAACTCGGCGGCGAACTGTTGTCAGTTCCCACAAGCCTTGTGGCCGTGCGTTTAGCCTAACACACACGCTGCCCGATTGCGAACCCTGACGGCCTCATTTCCGCAGGGATTGCGGAGTAGCGACCATGCTGCCCGATTCAGGCGAGGTATCCGCATGGAAGCGATCGTAGCGACGCTAGAAGGTAGGAAAGCGGCGGTAGCGAGCAGGCTACCGCGAGTTAGCGCCAGTAGTTCATTTGAAACATGACTTCAAAATCGAACTGATTGTTGTCGCCTTGAGTCAACGGCACCACCACGGCGGGGCGAAGAGAAAGGCTTTCGCTGGCAAGAATGTTTAAGCCCATGGTCAGGTTGAGCATGTCGTAGCGGTTGGTGACGTTGCGAATGTTCAAGTTGCCCGCAGTCACGGTGTCCGCCGCTTGTAACGTGGTCGTGTAATGCAGTTCGGCAGTGGCCGCGACCGCTGGAGCTCCGCGCTCTTCCGGATTGGTCAGCCAATAGCCGCCACCGATATCGACAAACATCAACGCCTGTTCTTGCAGCACGCCCACCGGTTGAAGATTGACACCGGTCAAATCGGCGCGAACCGGATTGCCGTTCACATCGATGTCGAGTTGCACGAACGATTGCCAATACCAGCCGCTGTCGTAACCGCGTAGTGCCGCCACATAAGGCAGTAAATGCACGGCTTGATGATCGACGTGGATCAGTTGCTGTCCCCCAGGTCCGACCACCCGCGCATCGCTACCTGTGGGCACGGTCAGTCCGAGACCCGCGGCGATCAGGAAGTCGTCTTGTTCGATCAGTAACGTCTTTAGAACCAAGGAAATATCACCGAACTCCGTATCTTTGGCGATCGCGCCGCCGGCCACTTGTTGTGCGGCGAGCGTGGACGCGAACGGGAACAGAACTTGGATCGAACTGCTCTGGTCCAAAAACGTGCGTTCAAAGCCGAAGGCATAGCGATTGACATCGCCGATCCCGCCAATGACGTTGTTGAAAAAGTTGTAGTTGAAGATGAATCGATCGCGCGGTTGAGGGCTGTTGTTCTCGGCGATTTTCACGCGGCGAACGGCACCGCCGCCCGAGGGCAGGTTCACGGCGATCGGATCGGGAGTGAAGAAATGCGTGAACTGCATCCCCCAGCCCTCGCCGTTGTTCACTGGCCCCGGGTTCGTAAGGTTCGGAAAGAAAGCGTTGCCGCCGCCATAGACGATCGTGCCGGGTTCCTCGGCCTGCGGTGCGGAGAAACCACTCAACGTCGGATCGCTAATGGGATAGAGGAGAGCTTGATCGACGATCACTCCCGGACCGATGCTGCTGGCGAGAAGTTGACCCATCGGCCCGCCATTGCGAACATCGATCACGACCGCCGGATTGGGGTCGGCTCCGAATCCACCATTGGCATTGGTGACGAACAGATCGACTCCGCCCACGTTGTCGTTGACCGTCTGCGTGAACTCGATAACGGGCGGTTGCAGCGTGGCTTGCAAGATGCTGCCGCCGAACAGATCTCCGAACATGCTTGGTAAACGATACGTGCTGCGCCGTCGCCGAGCCGCCACGGCATCAACTCGCGAACGCTCGGGCTCGTTCGCCACCGTGGCTTCACTATCGGGCTGAGCTTGCGTTAGGTAGTACTCGGCATCGAACGGGTCGACGGCATAGCGGACAATCGGAGCCAACTCGCGCGGTTCCACGCTGCGATCGATCGAGATCGAGTCCGACGGTTCGTCGGCTGCCACGACCGGGACGAATGATATGACGAGCCAGCACAGAATCAACGTCTCGCTAAGCTTTCGTAAGGGAAGTGACATGATTCGTCATTCGGTGGAGTGATGAAAGCTGGTGCGCCGCCGAGTTCCACATGGACGCTTGCCAGTTCGTCGTATCGGTTGGAGCGAATATTTCGGTTGAGGGAATTTGGGTGGAAAGAGAGTTTGTAGTCATTGCGACCGACACTGACGGTCAGGCCAACATGAACGGTCGTCGGGCCAATGCGGAAACGCTAGCGATGCTTCGGCAGTGATGTTCCCCGTGACCCACGCTATGGTTCCGCGTGTTGTAACGGTATTCCGCTACGTTCCACCGAGTTCCCGCGCGGCCCAGACGGCCAGCTTCTCGCGAAAGATCTTGGC
>JBGTHH010000307.1:0-3429 GCA_041746275.1 Pirellulaceae bacterium
CGCGACACCTAGAGCGCGTTCTGATTTGAGGCATTGAACGAAGCCTTGCATGCCGTCGTTTCTGGCAAGCTCATCTCTTAGCAGCGCGCTGCTTTCGGCAGAGACCGGGCCATCGGTCAAGATCTGATTGATCTTGTCCAACGCTCCACCGCGTACGCCTAGCGACACGAGGTAGCCGACCATAAAGGGTTCATGTTCAAGCTGCCGACCCAACTTTAAGGCGAGGACGGTCGTTCGCAACGCTTCGTCGAGTCGACCCTCGAACATCAACAAATCGGATTTCAGTATCAACACGCGCGCGGCCGCTCGGGACGGACCCGCGCGCTGCAGGACCGCGTCCAACACGACTGCCTGTGGGGCCGAAAAGTCATACATCGAATCGTACTCGTCACAGGTGGCCGCAAGTTCGAGTGTCGGGATGACTTCTGAATAGGATTCTAGCGTGGCGCGCACCATTGTCGCGCCCTCCGCATTCAACTTACCTGCCTCGCGGTACGGGCCGTCGTCATTTAGCACTTCCTGCAATTCGTTGTTGATCGCCAGGACTTGTCGCTCGACGCGCTGGAGGTACGTGACCGCGTTCCGATCGGAATGAATCGGCTCGCGAGTCAGTTCCGACAGCGTAACAGGGTCACCCGCCGTTCGAATCGCGTTGAGTCGCTGCTCAAGCCGTCCGTTCGCTCGCCAACTGATGATCGCGACGATACTTAAGAGCACCGCGATAGCGGCCACTAGACCAATGGCGGTCCATTTCAGAAGCTTCCAAAGTTTTCTCATTCAACCAGTCTCCACCTTCAAGAGCCCATTCATTCAGACGTTGTTGCAATTGTCGTAGCTGTTCGTTTTTGGTCGCTGACGCGAAAGTCGCGCGGGACATCGCGAGCAACTGCCGCTGAACGCGCAGTGCCGTCTCGTCGTCGGTAACGCCCTCGATGATTTCTCCACATTGGATGATCGCAAGGGGCATTGCTTCCGCTCCCAAGATGCGAGCTAGCCGCCGCTCGCCAGAGCGGATGATGATGATGTTCAACACGGCACTCGCGACTAGCAACACGGTAGCGGCCAAGGCAATGCGACGGTCCCATCGTGGTCGCCGTGAGGCCGCCAGTTCGCGGGAGACCGCCACGAGTACCGACTGCCGCAACTCATTAGGGGCGGGCCGCGGAGTCAATAATCGGAGCTGTCGCTCGACAGCATCGGGGGTGTCATGCGGCTCGCTGTTCACAGTCGCTCCCTCACGAAGATTTCACGTAACTTGGAAATCGCCCGACGATAACGCGTCGCGACGGTTCCTGGGGGCAAACCGGTGACATGAGCCACTTCGGCGAACGTCAAACCGGCATAAATCTTTAACTCGATAACTTCCGAAAGTTCGTCCTCCAAGCGATCGAGCGCAATCGCGAGTTGATCCGCTCTTTCAACCGCGTTGGTATCATCGCAAGTTGCTTCCTCGAACAACAAGTCGGCGCGGCCAGCCCAGGATGATCGCTCTCGACTTGTGCGGCTCAACCAACGCGCCGCCTCGTTCCGAGCCACAACAAAGGTATAGGCGATTGGATCGGCAACCCGTGCCAGTTGTGATCGTGACCGCGCCAGTCGCAAAAAAGTCTCTTGAAGTACATCCGAGGCGTCCTCGCGAGAACCCAGCCGCAGGCATAAGTAGTGGTGAAGCCGATCCGCGCAGGCGTCGTACAGTTCGTCAAACGCAGCCGGGTCGCCTAAGGACAATCGCCTCGCCAGACCGTTCATCATGTCTCCAAGGATTCATTCAACAGTAAAGACCCTGGAAACATGCGAGATTATTGCGCAATCTCGAATAAACTCAAAACACGGCCTCGGCCTCATGACAGTTTACAGCAGCGAGTAGATCAGAATCTGAATCGCCAGCGCGAGGGCAGCTCCCAGCTTCAGGTTCTCGTCCCACCGCTTGGCACCGCCGGGCGGAGTTGTGGCGGATTGCGGAAGACTGAGTACCCAGACGAGCAACGCCACGAGACTCGCCACAAATAGGATGCGAACCGTGAGCAAGGGGACGGTTTGCAGTGCCTGCCGCAGCAACTCGCCGAAATCATGCAGAGGCGTCATGTTGCCATTCCTTTCGCTCTGGCGTGCCCGCCGAACACGTACCGTAATTGATCGGCTGAAATGGGACCGCTCCGTAGACTCAACACGACCAGCACCACGGCTGTCACGGCGAAGGCCCAGATCGAAAAGTACAGAAACGGCTCCTGGATTTTGAACAGCGGCTCCCAGCCCAGGGCGTTGTAGACGACGGGCTGATTCAGGGCATACAGCGAAATCGAGGTGCCGATGCCGCACAACAGAGCGACGAGCGCCGCAGGGCCGGTGGCTCGTCGCCACAGGATTCCGATCAGCAGGATCGCAAAGGCCGGACCCTGGAAGAAGGCCATCAGCGTTTGAAAAATGGCGTAGATGCCCGACTGCTCGCTCATCAACGTCAGCAAGAATGCAAAGCCCACTGCCCAGACGACTAGCACGAGTGTGGTGATGCGCCCGATCACCAGCAGACGCTGGTCCGTCACATTTTGGTGATAGAAGCGTTTGTACAAGTCGTGGGAAACGATGGTGGCGGCCGAGTTCAGATACGAATCGATGCTCGACATGAGCGCCGCCAAAAACGCCGCCACGAAGAGTCCCCGCAATCCCGCGGGCAGCAGGACTCCCACAAGCTGCGGAATCGCCGCGTCACCGTCCGGCAGATTCGGCAACAGCGCGACTGCGACGAGTCCCGGGACGGCCACGATCAACGGAATGATGTTCTTTAGCAAAGCTCCCCAGACGTACGAAGCGCGGGCTTCGAATTCGCTTCGCGCGCCCAAGGATCGCTGCACAATCGCCTGATTACCGATCCAGTAGGCCGGGCTCAGGATCAGCGCTAGCCCAAAGTAAATTCCATGCCACGGGAAGGGTGTTTGAGTATCGACCGGAAGGATCAACGACGTTCGCTGCGAAATGGCCGTGTCTCCAGCGTCGACGTGGGGTTGCTGAGCCACGCCAGCCTGACGCGCGTCCGCCTCGGCCAAGTGGGCCTTCAACTGGCTCACGCCGCCCACTTCGATCACTCCCAACACCAGAATCAGCAGGCACCCGGCAATCATGACGACACACTGCAGCATGTCGGTGTAGACGACTGCCGCAAGTCCGCCGACCAGCGTGTAGCCGCCCGCGAGAATCGCCGTCGCGAGGATGCAGGCCACGACGTTCCAGCCAAAAAGTGCCGACATCATCTTCGCGGAAGCCAGCAGCATAATTCCCAAATTGCACGCCATGAACAGCAGCCAACAAACGGCGATCACCGAGCGTACAGCCGCGTTGTAGCGACGCTCGAGGAACTCCGGAATGGTGTAGACGCCGGTGCGATAGAAAAATGGAATGAAGACGAACGCTCCGACGATCATGGCCGGTACG
>JBGTHH010000308.1:0-10788 GCA_041746275.1 Pirellulaceae bacterium
GTCGGATGCCGATAAGCTTCCCAGCCACGCCAAAATTTTTCGGAAATGACATGCGGTCGAAACTCAGGTTCGTCCAGAGCCACGATATCCAGCAGTTGGAAATCTGCGGCGACTTTGGCGACCACCACCGAGACCGGATACTGAAATGAATACGGAATGAAATCGGTCTCAAATTTTTCCATGAGCTCCGCGCGGTAGCGGCGAATGGCTTCGTCGGGCGCAAGTCCCGCTCCGGGGTAGCGAATCTTCGAGACCAATTGGCCATCGGCCACGCTCTCGATGTCAAAGATGAGATAGCGGACGCCGGGAGTTGTCATGATTATTTCCAATCGGGTGGACGTTTTTCCAAGAAGGCCGCCAGCCCTTCCGCGGCCGCTTCGGTGGTGCGCGCGGTCGCACTGGCTGCCGCGCCCGCCGCGAGCAGAACGCTTAGATGCTCGCCAATGTTCTCGTTGATCATCTTCTTCGTCAGTTGCAGCGACTGTGGGGCCGACTTGGCGCACTGTTCGGCCAACGCGTGAGCCCGAGCCCAGATAAGATCGTGCTCCACCAGCTCGTGAAAGGCCTGAACACGGTAAGCTTCCTCGGCACTGATCAGCGAGGCCGTCAATAGCAGGTTCGTCGCATAGCCCGCTCCAATGCGAAACGTCAATAACGGCGAGACCAAGCCCGCCACCAAGCCACGTTGGGGCTCGGGAAAGCCGAAGCGTGCTTGCGGGCAGGCCACCACCAAATCCGAGGCGAGTACGAGTCCGGCACCTCCCGCCACCGCCGGTCCGTTCACTGCCGCGATGATCGGTTTGGGAAAACGTAGCATCGCCTCGAGCACTTCCTTGTACTGCACGGCGTCGTGATACCACTGCTCCAAAGCATCGGGCTGTTGGCTGGTGGCTAGCATCTCGTCCAAGTCCATCCCCGCGCAAAATGCGTTCCCCGCGCCGGTCAAGATGACGGCGCGGACGCGACGTTCCTGATGCAGGTCGCGAAAGGCCTGCAGCAATTCGTCGAGCAACTGTCGCGACAACGCATTGCGTTTGTCGGGGCGGTTCAAGATGATTGTGCCACTGGGGACGTGCTTTTTGACTTCGACCAATGCCATCGTGCGAGCCTGCTCCTGTCGCGGACGTTTCAGCTAGCTTTATAGCAGGAATGTCGTCGCCGATGTACCATTGCACCCCTGCTCCACTCGTGCCGGGAGACGCTTGTTGTCGATTCGATCTCAAGGTGATGCGATTGGACGGCAGATTAGCACGGCACGCCGCTTCAGGTGCGCCGGTCGTGATTGCCGATCGCTTGGTGAGACAAGGACTTGGAACATGAGGTGCGTCGGTTGGCACGAGTCCTGCTCAAGCCTGAGTCACCGGGGCAGGAGAGGAATCGCTGCTGTCAGGGGTGAGTCATGGGACGGGGTGGGGCTGGGATACTCTTCCCCCGTCGCTAGCTCGCTCAAGGGCCGGTCCGAAAAGGGGTCTGACCCTTTGGAGGCGAGTCGATTTCACTGGGTTTTTGCCTCGCCGGGGAGGGTCTGACCCCTTTTCGGACACGATGATTATCAAATGGAAACGTTCGCCGCGACGGATCGTGGCGAACAACCTAAGTTGTGGTCGATAGACCATATAGCGGAAGGAGCCGAGATGTTTTCACAAATCTATCAGGAACAGCAACGACGTCTGGTGCGCAAGTTCATTTTGCGACGAGATGTGCGACACGACGGACTTAACCGAACCGACGTGCAACGCGACCGCTTGGCATGTCAGCGCGCGCACAAGGCGATTGACGCGGTGAACGCCGACGAACGTAGCAGGTATCACCGTCTGCAGGAGTTGACCTGTGTCGTGGATCAACTCCTGCCTCGACTGGATCAGACGCAGGAGTTGCGGATTCACCTGAACCCAATGCGCGCGTGGGCAACCCTGGAAACCAACCACCTGGTCGACGAACGTCTCGACCCCCCCATCAACGTGTTGTTTTTCCAGTCCCGAGGAGAGATCGCTTCGGTAGTTCTGGAGCTAGAAGGCCAAGCCCTACTGAACGAGTTGGTGGATTACCAACCTTGCACCTTGGCCGAGTGGGCCAGTGTCTCGTCCTGGGCCACCCGCGAAGAGCTAGTCGAATTCTGCCGCGACTTAGCCGAAATCGGATTGATCGCGATCGGATAGTTGGATACTCCAAGATTTCCAGCAACCGGCGACGTCCGAGCCCATTGTCGATGCCTAGGAACCTAACGCGGCGGAGCCGCAACCAAATAGTAGAACGGAACTCGTTCCGTTCGAAGCCGTGTCGGCCGTGGCCAACGGAACAATTTCCGCGCGACAACATGCGCGCACGACGCGTAAGTGACATCGTAAAAATCTAACTGAGCGTTATAGTACTAGGGGGTGGTGGAAACGGGGCGGGGAAGATTAGAATGTCAACATTCGCACACACAGAGGCATTCGAATGGAGGGCTCGCATCGCTCGTTCATGACAGATGGCTGAATGGACCGAACCTCCGGAGCAGAAAGTTAACTCATGATACTGTGGATTCTACGCAGCATTTTTTTGCTCGCCGCTGTGGGCGTCGGTTTCGCGGTCATCACGTCACCCGACGGAACGACCGCGACCTTCACCTACCCCTGGATGGTCTTTCTGATCATCGTGTTCGCCGCCGTGGCGCTAATCGCCTTGGATACGTTTACCCCGCGTAAACGCATTGACATTATCAGTTGCGTTTACTTCGGAATTCTCATCGGTTTGGTCTTGTCCTGGGTGGCTGGTTTTGTCATCGAGCCCCTGATGACGCAGTTTCAGGTGGTGGCCTATAAGAACTCCGTGCAACTGGTCGTGGGGATCATGTTCTGCTACGTCTGCATCAGTATGCTGGTGCAGACCCGTGATGATTTCCGCTTTATCATCCCGTACGTGGAGTTCTCCAAGGAAGTCAAAGGCGTCAAACCGTATCTGCTCGACACCAGCGTGGTGATTGACGGACGCATCGCCGACTTGGTCGAGACGGGCGTATTTGACAACACCCTGGTCATGCCGCGATTCATTCTCGCCGAGCTGCAGGCCATTGCCGACAGTAGCGACAAAATGCGCCGCTCACGTGGCCGCCGCGGGTTGGACATCCTGAATCGCTTGCGCGCCAACGAGGCGGTCGAGCTGCGTATTCACGACCGCGAAACTCCCGAAATGGCCAGCCAGCCCGTCGACATGAAGCTTGTGCTCCTCGCGAAACATCTGAGCGGTAAGGTCGTCACCGGCGATTACAATCTGAACAAGATGGCCAAGATTCATGGCGTTTCGGTCATCAATCTGAACGACGTCGCCAATTCACTTAAACCGGTCTTCCTGCCAGGTGAGCAGTTGGAAGTCCGCATCGTCAAGCCGGGTGAGGAACACGGCCAGGGTGTGGGCTACCTGGACGATGGCACCATGATCGTGGTCGAAGGAGGACGTGATCACATCAATCACCCTGTCCGGATTATCGTGACGAGCGTCCTGCAGACCAGCGCGGGGCGCATGATCTTCGGCAAGTACGATAGCCCCGTGTAGATGATGCCGTCGTGGCGATCAGTCACTCAGGCGTCGTCGCGCCATTTCACAATACTCCGCCACGCAGTCGATCCCGAGATAGTGACGCCCCAAGCGTTTGGCCACCAGCGGAACGGTGCCGCTGCCGGAGAACGGGTCGAGCACCACGCCCGTGGCGGGACAGCCAGCCTGGATACAGGTTGTGACGAGCTTCTCGGGAAAGACCGCGAAGTGAGCCTCGCGGAATTTGGATAGCGGAATGGACCACACCGTTCGCTTGTTGCGTCCCTGCGGGTGGAAAGCCTGATCCCACCGCGCATCGTGCAAGTTCGATTGCCCGCCATTCTTCCCTTGCTCGGGAGTGCTACCGCGTTTGCCAAAATGTCCGCGCCCGCCGCGCATGCGACTTTTGTCCGAGAACGTGACATGCGGCTCGCGGATCGCGTCGGCATCGTAGTGGTACTGCTTCGATTTTGTGAAGAAGAACACGTACTCGTGATCGACCGTGGGACGCGTCTTGACCGATGACGGCATGGCGTTGGGCTTATGCCAGATGACGTCGCTGCGCAATCGCCAGCCGATGTCCTTGAAGGCCAAGGCCACGCGCCACGGCAAGCCCAATTGCTCGCCGTCGTTGTATTTATCGCCCAACACCAGCCATAAACAACCACTTTCCTTCGTCACGCGCCGGCACTCGTCAAAGACACCAACGAGACGCTCGATGTAAGCTTCCGGGCTTTCCTCACGTCCAATCTGTTTCGCTCCCGAATAATCGCGTTGGCGATAGTAGGGCGGACTGGTCACGGTACAGTCAATCGAATCGGGCGGAAGACCAGCCAGGGTTTCCCGCGCGTCGCCGCACAGCACCATATCCAGACAGTCCAACGATTTCAAAGTATCCGTAGTCATTCCATCAACCGTCTACTAGGTTTCCTACATGCGTTCGACAACGTTGATCCCCAGCAGGTCGAGACCGCGCTGAATCGTCCGTGCTGTCCAGTCGCACAACAGCAACCGGCTCATGCGAATTTCCTCCACGTCGGCCTTCAGTACCGGGCATTGTTCGTAAAACGTGAAGAAGACTTTCGTGAGGGCGAACAGGTAGTTGGTCAGTTGGTTCGGGCGATAGTCATCAAGCATGTCCGTCAACGCGTCGCTGAAGCGCAATAATTCCAACGCCAGCGCCCGTTCGGCGGGCTCGTTCAATCGGATCGCGGCCGTTCCCGATCGCAAAGCCTGAATGTCGACAGCGCCTTTGCTAAAGATCCCGTTCACCCGCGCGTACGAATATTGCATGTACGCCGCCGTGTTTCCGTTCAAGGCGAGCATCTTGTCGTAACTAAAGTGATAGTCGCTTGTCCGATTGTGCGCCAGGTCGGCGTATTTGATCGCCCCATGTCCAATTGTTTGCGCCACTTGAAGGCGTTCGCTGGAAGACAACTCCGGGCCTTGTGGTTTCGCTTCGTCGTTGGCGGACACCACGGCGAGCGCGCGGTCGACGGCTTCGTCGAGCAGGGCTTCGAGTCCCACCGTGTCGCCCGAGCGCGTCTTGAACGGCTTGCCATCGTCACCCAGCACCGTGCCAAAGCTAATGTGACACAGTTCCACTTCGGGGTAGCCACACAACCGCGCGGCGGCGAAGAGCTTGTCGAAATGTTCGCCTTGACGATGATCGACGACGTACAGAATGACGTCCGGATGCCACGTTTGCATGCGATACTGAATCGTCGCGAGATCGGTCGTGGCATAGAGGTAGGCCCCGTCCTTCTTGCGAATGATCATTGGTGTGTCAAAACCATCCAAGAACACACACACCGCGCCCTCACTGACTTGAGCTAACGAGCGTTTCTGAAACTCGTCCACAACCGCCGCTAAACGATCGTGATAGAAGCTCTCGCCATACTCGACGTCGAAGGTGACACCGATGCGGTCATAGAGCTTCTGGATCTCTTGGCGGCACTGGGGGAGGAACTCCTCCCACAAGCGACGATTCTCCGGATCACCCGCATGGAGCTTGGCGGTCTCTTCGAGGACCGCTTCGGCAATGGCGGTATGTTCGGCTGCCGTCACACGCAATTGTGGGTTGCGTTCCAGGGCGGCGATCCTCGCTTGTGCCGCCGTCAGGCTTTCCCGCGCCGCGAGGGCCTTTTCTTGAAGCTTGACGAGGGCCTTCTGAGCTTTCTTATCAGCGGCCGCGTCACCACTACGTGTCGCAGTTTGTCCCGCAGCCACCGCCTCTGCCGAGCGCGCGAGTTCACGCTCCAATTCAGGCAACGTTTTCTTGGCCGTGTGATATTCGATCAACTGTTGCACCAGTTTGTAGAGCCGACCCAACTCGGCTACCGGAGCCACCGCATAGGCCTCGCGATTCACGAAGTGCTTGTAGCCATAGATGATCATCCCGAACTGCGTGCCCCAGTCGCCCAGATGATTGTCGCTGATCACGCGATGGCCCAGGAACCTCAGCGTGCGGCAAAGCGAATCGCCGATGACGGTCGAGCGAATATGCCCCACATGCATGGGCTTAGCTACGTTCGGTGACGAGTAGTCCAGCACGTAGGTCCGCCTCGCCGGCGACTCGGCGACTCCCACACGGGGATCGCGCGCCGCGTGATTCGACCACTCGACCAACCAGTCCTCGCGCAACCGCAAGTTGATGAAACCGGGTCCGGCGATCTCCGGCGGTTCGCAGATGTCGCGTAGGTCCAAGCGATCGCAGAGCAGCGCCGCGATCTCCCGCGGTGCTTTCCCCAGTTGTTTTCCCAGCGGCATGGCGACGTTGGCCTGATAGTCACCGAACTTGGCGTCTTGCGCTGGCCGGATCATCGTCAGTAGTTCGGTGGGATCGGCAACCAGTTCCGCAAGCACATGGCGGAAACGGCTTCTAAGTTCCGTCAAGATATTCATCAGAGGCGTCCGTCCTTGGAGAAAACGTCGAGCCGTGGAAACTGCCGCGCCCGTGCGTCAATGATCCGACGCATCCGCTTCCGCCGCGGGTAGTTCGATGATCCCGGTCAAATCCACTCGTTTCGCTTGAGTCCACAGATTTTCCAGGTCATAGTACTCGCGAGTCTCGTCGTCGAACAAATGAATGACCACGGTACCGTAGTCCAGCAAGATCCAACGCGATTGGGCATAGCCTTCGATTCCCATACGCTGGTCGCCGAGATCCTTTTCGAGCTTATTGTCGATCTCCTCACTCATGGCATGCAATTGCCGACGACTCGTGCCTGTCGCCAGGACAAAGTAATCGAAGATGGGTGTGACTTCACGGAGATCCAGGACAACGATGTCCCGCCCACGGTTCTCGGCCGCCGTCCGCGCAGCCGCCAGAGCGAGCTCCAGACTGCGTTCGGAGTGGCTCGGCATTAGGGATGCGTCGCTTTCGATCATACTGACCACTAGCTCTCCTTGAAGTTTCAGACAGGCAGGTGGCTCGTCCCTCGTCTCGCCATTTGGCGGAGTTTGGATGCTAGCCACGCAGGTTGATTCTACTCTAAACAGGACGGTGCTGTCACCGGCCAGGTTCACGCAGGCTGCCTCGCCTCGCCGATTTCACGGTGCCTTTCTGGCCGATGCCCTAGCTCAGAACAAGGCATCGCGGCCGCAGGACGCTGGGAGGCTCGGATCACATATTTCCTGATGGAATGCTCGCCCAGGTTCCGATGATCCCACTGTCTAGGACGAAGGACTGCGCGGAATGAGCGTGCTAGCTTTGCTTCCGCGGCACGCGGTTGAGCAACGAGAGGATGATCCCATGTTGGATTCGCATGAGCCCGCCGACAGAAGATTGCGTGTCACTCGTATCGACGCCGCCCATCCGTTGCGATCCCAGATCTCTCCGCCTCCAGCAGCGGATGAGCGGGAGCTAGTAGGCGTCGAGTTGGGCGAGGAAGTGACACAAGTCGACGAGCAGCTTCGCCATCAGGCAGGTCAACTGGCTCGTCACTTGCGCGTCAAGCAACAGCAAATTGATCACCGCGAGTCGCAACTCAACGCGCGGATTGCCCAGCTCGAGCGCGAGGCGCGCACGTCGCGCATGTGGTACAGCGAACGCGAGCATGCGTTCCAACAGCGCGAGCAAGAGTGGCAGCACGAAATCTCGGAGCTCCAATGCCGCATTCAAGCCTTCGCCGCTGAGGAAGTGGCGTCGCTCGCCGAACGCGAGCAACATGCCGAGCAACTGCGGGATCGCGAAGCCGAGCTGACTCGACGCGAGCAGCGCTTGTGGACGGGACAACGGCAAGTCGCTGAAGAAGCCGAATCCCTCCGCGTGGCCCTCGAACGGTTTCGTGCGGATCGTTCTCGACACGACGATCAGCTTGTCTCACAACAGCAGCAACTCGCCCATCAGACCGCGCAGCTTCGCGAGCAGGAGCGACGGCTGCTCGCCAATCTGCAACGGCAACGCCAGACGCTGGAGGAACAGGAGCGCCGCCTGCAGCGCCGCCAAGAGGAGTTGGGATTGATGAGCGAACGGGACGTGGCGGAAACCTCCCGGCGTCAGCAAGCCGCACTCCTGGAAGCGGCCACCTTACTCGATGAACAAACGCGTCAGCTCGCGGAGGAACGTCAGCAATTCGAGCATCGGCAGACGGCCGCCACCGATCAACTTAGGCAACAACAAGATGACTTCCGGCAACAAAAGCACGAAGCGGAACAACGGATCACCGAGCTACAAACGAAGCTCGCCGCGCGTCGAGTCGTGCTGGACCAGCGTCGCATGGCCCTGGAGCGGATGAAACAGCAAGTACACGACCTGCACCGTGATTCCATCGAGATGCGGTTGGCCGCCGAACAACTATGGCAACATGCCGTCCAGGGTAAACCGCTGACGGAGCTCACTCAGTCGCTGGGCGTTTTGCGCGCCAAGTTGACGGACGAGTTTCGGCTGACTCACGAAGAGCTCGTTGACAAAGAATCACAACTGAGAGTGCTGGCCGACAAGTTGTCGCAACGTCAAAGCCAGGTCGAGCTGCAACAACGTGAACTTCAGGAGTGGTTGCAACGCCGTCACGAGGATCTTCAAGCACAAGCCGCTCGATTGTTGAATCGCGAAACGGAATTGGACGCTCAACAACAATCCTTGCTGGAGCGCGAAGCGGCCTGGCGCGAGGAACGCCAGCGGTGGCAATCTCAGCTCAGGCGGTTGCACATGCCGAACACCAAGGCACCCCTGGCCGCTTAACTTGCCTCGGAAACGACGCGACGCCACTCGTTTCACGAGCGGCGTCGCTGCAGCGTTCGTTACGTCGCGTGATGGTTCTACTGTCCGCCGGCTTGTAGGCCACCCGCAGTGGTCAACGGCTCCGTGGCCGTCGCCTCGCCGGGGCTTTGAACGTCTGACTTGGCATTCTGCGCTCGGTTCGTCGCCGCGCCCACAATCATCGCGGCCATGTTGAGATCGCGCGGCGAAAAATATCGCTCGGCATAACCAATGGTTCTGAGTTCGACGCGATTCTTGATTGCCAGCTCTTGCCAGCTCAACCCATTGGCCAGATTCCAAGCCGCTGCTTGCGCGGCGATTTGTGGAACTTCACCTTTACCGAGCATCTTGCAGATTTCGATGACGCTGGGATCTTTGGTCAGCGTTTCGATTGGCACAAGCTTGTAGATCATGCGAGGATTCGGATCGGGTTTGCCATGTTCGAGGCAGACGCACGGCACTTTGACTTTTGCGACCTTGAGTGGTGCCACGTTGAAGAAGCCACCGCCTCCGCCCATGCCACCCATGCCGCCGCCCATGCCACCCATACCACCGCCCATGCCACCCATGCCGCCACCCATGCCTTGGCCTCCGCCCATGCCACCCATGCCTCCACCGCCCATGCCACCCATACCGCCGCCCATGCCACCCATGCCGCCACCGCCGAATTGCGCCAAGACATGCACGGCGGCAAAGGACTCGGGAAACTTAATCGACAGAGGCTGATCCGTCTTGTTCTCAATCAAGACATTCGCTTGCGTGGAATCCTTGGGTATGAATCGAACTTCGATGTCGCCGCGGTCCATGGCTTCAAACAACTCGACCTGACGTTTTGGCTCAGCCGCGACGGAAGCCTTGCTACGTCTTTCGGCTTGGGAGCGCGTGGGCACGAGCAGACACGCGATGATCAGCGACGTGGCGATGGACCAATGGAAGGGCCGGTGCACAGTCATGTTGAGCACTCTCCTGGCTGCTGTATGTTCCGTGAAGTGAGCATTGAGCCACTTCGATCGGTCGATTCGCACGGATGCGGTAGCAGAACCCGCAACAATGCACCCCTAAATCTGCGACCAATGCTACAGGTATATCGTAATTGCTGACACTCCACAGTCCAAGAGAAAATCTGGGACCATTCCAACTTTCGACCTAGTTCCCTCGAAGTCGATCGAAGATTCAGAACTCCTGATCTAGGCGGAAAGTAGATGAGCCCTGCTTCCGTTTTGGGTGGCACCGATCAGGGAGTACGATCAGGGAGTACGTCATGGTTACAGTCATTTCGGGGTACTTCATTTCCGACGCATTCAATTGCTCCAACGGATGCTCGATCGCGCGGTTACTGCGGGCAGCGAGGGGAAGTGCAAAAATTCCGATCTTCCCAGGTCAGGAGTTCTGAATCTGAATCTGAATCTGAGATCTGAGATCTGAGATCTGTGATTTGAGATCTGTGATTTGCCGCGTCCCGTGGCTTCTACGGCTTCAACTGGCTGATCCATGCGCGGAGCAAGGCGACGGCCGCTTGATCGACTTGGGTGGTCGCGAGTTGTGGCATTTGACCGGAGCCGCGCAGGGCGACGCGGTGCAACAGGACCGAGCGATCGGGCTGGCCGGGTGCAATCAGTCGCGCGTCCGCCACATCAAATTTGTGATGCAGCGGTTCAACGTCAAGCAGTTTGGCGCTGGCCAAGGGTTTGGTGAACTCCAGATCGATCTGGGCATTGCCGCCACCCGCCTCGATATGGCATTGCGCGCAGTTGGCATGTAAGTACGAACGCGCCCGAGCTTCAAGATCCTGTTGGTTGTCGTAGGGATCGACCAGTCGCGGTAACGTTTCGGGTTTGGTGGCGGGCAAGATGCCGAACTCATGCCACGCCTCCATTTGATTACGCGTGGTCCCGGCGTAGTCGTGCTCCTTGTTCATCTGCAAAGTCGACAGACCCAAAACATAGTTGGCCGCGCGGCTGTGACAGACCATGCACTCGGTGCGACTGGGATAGCGCCACGTCTGCTCGCGCGTACCAGCGGTTGCATTCGCGTCGGTAATCTGAAATAGCTGATCTGTTCCCGCCGAC
>JBGTHH010000309.1:0-5675 GCA_041746275.1 Pirellulaceae bacterium
CCAACGCGGTGCGGATTCGGGGTATCACTTCGTCTTCGCGGAGGTGAATGGCGAGACCATCGGCTACGCCTGCTACGGCCCGATTGCCTGCACGGCGAGCAGTTACGATTTGTACTGGATCGCCGTGCATGTGAATCAGCAGCGTAGTGGACTGGGAAAGGCCCTGATGACGGAGGTCGAACGGCGAGTGCTTCAGGCTGGCGGGACGCGACTTTACATCGAGACCTCCGGTCAGCCTCAATACGCGTCCACACGGCGGTTCTATGAACGATGCGGCTGCGAACAGGAAGCGGTGTTACGCGACTTCTACGCTCCCGGCGATGATAAACATCTGTACGTTAAAGTGCTCTCTACTTCGGAAACAAAGTGAGCTTCGTCCGTCGCTCGCACGCTCACGAGGTACATTACAAATAGACGCGGCGGTTGTAGATGTACCACTCCAAAAGTAGCACGATCAAACCGACGATAAGCAAGGGCTTCCACAACTCCTGCCGACTGGCCATCAAGCTCGAAGCATGCACGCCCAGATCTTGGGTGTCCTCGTTGTAATACGGAATTTCCAGGACGTCGCGCGGGACCAAGTTGCTTTCGTGGCTGTCGAACAGATTGATGGCGAAGTGCTGACCCGCCTCGCGATCCCCTCCCTCGCGAACCGTGTACACGCCCAATTCGTCGGTGCGATGAAAGAGAAAGGTATTCTGCCCATCGCGTTGTGCGCTGGTGCGCGTTCCCAAAGGGGATTCGATGGTGATCTGTTCGGTGGCGACCTCGGCTTTCAACTTGACGGGATCGCCAGGCCGAGAGCCGCTCACATCCAGGTCGCTCCGCGCACCGCCCAGATAACGCAGGGTATTCATCACAAACACGGGAAAACTCTTCCGCCGCGGCCAGTTCGTTTTCACATTCACGTCGCCATCCGGATAAGTTCCAATCAGCTCGAAGGCCAGAACCGCGTCCTCAAATCCCTGACGGGGCGCGATCATCAGCAGCGAGCCTTGATCCGAGTCGATCAGCGACCTCGCGCCCTCAGGGCCTTGCAGAGGAAGTGACTCAAAAATCAGTACAGCGCCCAAGTCGACCAGGTACATCAATGGGTGCGTACGGTCGAGATCGATGACCAACGGACTGGGCTTCGGTGCCTCGGCGGACCAACCATCGGATAGTGGTTGACGACCGATGAACAAGGTATTGGCTTCCGGCATCTGCGTCGGCACGCAACGATCGTAAACCATCAGGTCGAACGCCCCGCCCAACGCCTGTCGCTGATGTTCCTCGGTGGTCAGCACGTCGGGCGTCGCGAACGAGACGTCGGCGACTTTCGCCGCGGCCTCCGTCGTGACGGCGAACTTCAACGCCTCGTTGCCGGGTGTCACGACGAGCACCCGCGCGCGGCGCGGAGTGTTGATGGTTGTGTAAGCGACGTTATCTAGCGACAAGTCATCGTCGTGTTGGACCTCCAGCTTTAAGATGCCGTTCTCGATGTTGTTCAGTAAGAAATGCAGACCCTCCTTGGCGTCGGGTGCCAGCTTGACACGACTGGCGTCGACCAATGTGTCGTTGAGGTAAAGCGCGACATCGACTTCGAGCTCCTCGGTACCGAAGTGCTCCAACCGGGCGAACGCTTGCAGTTCCTCGGGTTTGTCGGGTGGCCGGTCCGTACTGAAAGCCACGACAGCCACGTTCCGCGGATTCGCCGAACCGATCTTGATGTACCTCGCGGAGAGATTACCGGGAGAAAAGTCGGGAACTCGAGGGACGCCGCCATCGCTAAAGATATACATCGTGGCGGGAATCGAATCGGCGACTTGCACCTCTGTCGTGCCCTCCTGGCTGATGCGCCCGGGATTCGCCAAGCCAGACGCATGTCGCAAAGCCTCACCAATATCGGTGCGGCGGCTGGTCTGCTGGATTTTACTAATCGCCTGTCGCAGCGCACTGCGGTTGTTGGAATAAGGCTGCTCGATCCGCGGCACGTCGGAAAAGCTGATCACCATGGCGACATCGCTGGACTTCATCTGCTCGATCAAGTCGAGTGCCCGTTGTTTCGCCACCTCCAAACGTGTTGGTTCGAGATCGGTGGAGCCCATGCTGGCCGAGGTGTCCAACAGGAAGATAAAGCGATCGCCCACCAGTTCCGTGCCGCGCCAGCCGGGACGCAAGCACGCGAGGATGGCCAGCAAGACCACGATCAACTGGAGCAACAGCAGCAGGTTTTGCCGCAGTCGCTGCCAGATTGAATTAACGTGCAAGTCCTCGATGGTGCGCGTCCACAGATACGTGCTCGGCACCTCGACCGGCTGCCGCCGCAGCTTCAAAAAGTACAGCGCGATGATTGCGGGAGGAATCAACCCCAACAGCAACCACTGCCAACCTACGAGCGCAGGGAGGAAACTCATCGCACGAGTCCCCGCTGCCGCAGGTAATTGCCGACCAACTGGTCGACGGGTTGATCGGTACTGGTCATGAGGTACGACATGCCGCGACGCGTGCAGAACTCTCTCGCGCCGTCGATGAACGACGACAACGTTTTTTGATAGCGGTTTAACAACGGGCGACTGACCGTTATCTCCGCCACATCCGCGTCTTCCGAATCGACCAAACGCAGATCGCCGGTAAGCGCCGGATCGATCTCGGCGGGCGACAACACATGAATCACGTACACGTCGAGATTACGCGCCAGCAGAAATCGCAGGGCGGACTCATAACCGGCCTTATCCATCAAGTCCGTGATCAGCACGACGATTCCTTGGCCCGTATTCCGCAAACAGAAGTCCTTCACACCTTGCGCCAGAGGAACGTTCTTCCCCGGTTCCAAGGCATTCAGATAATCGAACATCCGCCACAGGCTCGCGCGGCCACGCAAAACGGGAGCAGCGTTACCTGCAGAACTGCCCAAAGCTTCGATCTTCACTCGGTCGGCGCGGCACAAGCCGATAAACCCCAGTGCGGCGGCTAATTGTTTGGCATACTGCAGCTTCGTCGGCTCGCCAAAGTCCATCGAGGTGCTGGTATCGATCAAGGCATGGAAGTGGAGGTCTTCCTCTTCTAGGTACAACTTCAGGAAGAGCCGATCGAGCCGCGCGTAGAGATTCCAGTCGATAAAGCGAATGTCGTCGCCGGGAACATAATTGCGAAAGTCCGCGAACTCGACGCTTTGGCCCTTGCGCCGACTCTTCCGCTCGCCCTTCAATCGACCACGAAAGATCTTGCGGCTCACGAGTTCGAGGCGTTCCAATTGCGCTAGCAACTGCGGGCTGAGCAAGGTGGTGGATGGCGAGATGGAACTCATGGATCGTTCAGCCGACAATGGAGGCGACAAGTGCGTGGTCCGCCTTTTCGGGAAGCTGTTCGAGAATCTCTAGCAACACGTGGTCCGTATCGATCCCTTCGGCTTGGGCCTCGAAGTTCAGGATGACCCGGTGCCGCATCGCCGGCAGAAACACGCGTCGGACATCCTCGAAACTGACGTTAAAGCGTCCTTCCAGCAAAGCCCGAACCTTCGCGGCCAGCGCCATCGTTTGCGCGCCGCGGGGACTGCTGCCCCACCGCAGGTATTGGTTGGTGATGGGCAAGGCGTGCGGCCCGTCGGGGTGTGTGGCCAAGGTCAGCCGCACGATATAGTCCTGCACGTGTTGCGCCAGGATGACCTCGCGAATGAGCTGCTGCCAACGCATGATCTCGTGACCATCCATGACGTTTTCTGGCTGCACCGAGACGCCGCGTGTGGTGCGATCGACGATCGTGGCCAACTCTTCGCGACTCGAGTAGCCGACAACCAGCTTGAAGAAGAAACGATCGAGCTGGGCTTCGGGCAGGGGATAAGTGCCTTCTTGTTCGATCGGGTTTTGGGTCGCCATGACAAAGAAGGGCTTGTCCAAAACAAAGCGTTGCCCGGCGATCGTGACCGTTCCCTCCTGCATCGTTTCGAGCATGGCGGACTGCGTCTTGGGCGTGGCGCGATTGATTTCGTCCGCCAGACAGATCTGCGTGAAGATCGGCCCCTTCTGAAATTCAAATACCTTTCGGCCCTCAGGAGTCTCCATCACCATGTTCGTACCGAGGATATCGGCGGGCATCAGGTCAGGCGTGAATTGGATGCGGCTGAAGTTGAGGTGCAGAGCTTGCGCGAGCGTGCGCACCAGCAGCGTCTTGCCCAACCCCGGCACACCTTCCAATAGGCAATGACCTCCCACGAACAAACACGCGAGGACACCATGCACGATGTCGTCGTGGCCGACGATGACTTTGCCGATTTCCTGACGAATGGCCGTATATCGTTGCCGAAACAAGTCGGCCTGCTCTTGCATGGTTTCCGTGGTGCTCATGAGGGTTCCAGGGTTCGCGAAGAGAATGAACTGAGTGGGTAGGCTGTTAACTTCGGTCGGGTGGCCGACAGCCGCGACCTTGGTGATTTTCTCGAAGGGACTAGCGACCCAGCAACAGGGGATTGGCGTAACCGCGAATATCCAACTCCGTCGGCAGCTCGCTCGGGCAACGGAAGATACGCACCAGTTCTTCCGGCAGCCCCCGAAACGCCTTGCGTGCGCGATCGCCAGGCAAGGGACGTTCGTCAATCTGGCGGATAAAAATGGCCGCCACTTGACCAGGACGTTTACGAGCCAATCGACCGTACATCTCCGCATCGGTCTCGCCCGAGTCTCCGACGAGGACGAACCGGCGTCGGGGAAATGTCTTCAGTAAATTGTGAATCACGGCGGCTTTTCCCTTGCGGCGAATCAACAACAAGCGTCGCAGCATGTGGTCGCGCAAGCGAAACGAGCGAAGGTGGAACGAACCGTGCGGAAATTCGGCCGTGCGACACATCTCGGACAAAGCGGTATAGAGTTGCCAGGGGCTGGACGACACATAATGAAATGCCGCCCCTTGCTGAGCCCACTGCTGGTACAGGCTCGACATGCCCGCGATCGCCTCGAACTCCCGCAGGAACGTGCTTTCCAACAACCGGCGACGCGAGTGGACGTGCGTGGCCTTAATCGTGTCGTCAATATCGGAGACAATCGAAAGCCCTTGTTCGTCCAGCAGGTGGGCGTTCACGAAGTAGCGAGGGTCCGTCTGGTCTCGCGACACGACACAGAATTGAAGCCGACCATCGCTCACCGCGCCATGCTGGCGAAGTTCCTCCAGTTCCTCCGTGGAAACCTTGACCGTGCCGCGAAACTGCCCGTTCCGCTTGGTGGGGTGTTGCAGTTGAAAGGTTCGCTCGCCGACGCGCAAGACAACGCGTTTTCCCCGCTCGGTCGGCGCGATGAAATCGCGGATGCGCGACTCGAAAAGATCCCGTTCGGATTCCGCCGGTTCGACCTTCGCCGCTCGTTGGAGGAAACGTAGGAGCAGTCGCTTTTGGGGACTGACGTTGCCAGCCTCGTAGATGGTACCACAGACCTCAATCCTCCACGCCGTACCGCCATCGACCAAGTGTCCCAATGTCGGATACGCCACAACATGGTCAGTTGCTTCGACTTCAAACCGGCGTTTTTGACGTTTCAGCATGTGCCCGAAGGTGACACGGTGTTCGCAATGGGGAGCGCGGGAAGCCAATTTACCGCATCCGTTAGACCTAACCCGCCCGCCTTCGTCAAGCCGGTGAGCCCTTACGTGACGCCCCATTCGGTGACGCCCCGTTACGTGACAACCGTGCCCTCCGTTTCGGTCAG
>JBGTHH010000310.1:0-9938 GCA_041746275.1 Pirellulaceae bacterium
CCCAGCTTCCCGCTAGGACTGCCATTCAGTTTCCAATTTCACCCCAAAAATGACCAGACCAATTTCAAACTCGCATTAAGCTTCATGCACCCGTGCAAGTATAGTATGGAATCGAACGTTCACCGGACAGAATCATGGCAAGGAAGCTCACGGAAATCGAGCGATTTGTCGCAAGTGCGCAGCGTTGTCATTGGCGTGCGGCCATGATTGCCTCGTGCATTTTCCTTGCGTCGGGATGTGCGATGCCGTCGAAACATGCAGCTCATAGCATGATCAAACACAGCTCCTCGCTAGCTGATTCGTCGTCCGCAGCGCACGGCGATTCCTCACAACGGTTACAGACGATACAACAGGTCGGTTTTCTCTTGCAGGAAAATCTGGGCGACAACGCTGATGACTCGGACGTTGAGGGTCATACTTCTTCCGCATCTGACGCCAGCGACGCATCAGACGCCGCCACGCCAGAAATACTCGCCGTGGAACCGGTAGAAATCGAGCAGACGTCTGACCTGCAATCGTTGATTGCTCAGGCCGTTGCTTCTCATCCAAGCATCGCCGCTGCCCGTCAGAAGGTGGCCTCGATCAGTCATCGCATCCCGCAGGTGACGGCTCTCGATGACCCGATGTTCAACAACACGTTCTGGCCGTTTCACGACCAAGCCCTGCAAACCGCCGGTGGTCGAGTGGGTCATCAGTTCGGACTGTCTCAGAAAGTTCCCTGGCCGACAAAGCTGGACGCTAGCGGTGCAGTGGCTCAGCGGGAAGTGCAGGTGGCTCAGGCCGAAGTCGCCAAGGCAGAACGTGAAGTCGTCGAAGCCGTTCGTTTGGCGTATTACGAACTTTGGCTGGCCGATGAACTGATTCGGATTGTCGACGACAACAAGGAACTGGTTGACGATTTGATCAAGGTTTCCGAAGCTCGTTACCGAACCGGCGGCAGTCAACAGGACGTGCTGCGAGCCGAATCGGAAGGCGATAAGCTGGAAGACCAACTCATCGCCCTACGTCGCCAAAAGGAACAGGCGCGCGCCGACCTTGGGACACTCGTTCGACAACCCATCCACTTGATGCCAACAGCTTACAACGAACTCGACGTCACCGAGGTTGCCCCGCAGTTGGAAGTTCTTGTGGCGCGTGCAGAGCAATGCAACCCAACGCTTCAGGGATTAGCCGCTGAAATCGCTCGCGACCGTGCCAAGCAAACCGTCGCTTGCCTGCAACAGTACCCCGACTTTCAGCTTGGCCTCGGCTATTCCATCATCAACGACGACAATAACGTCATCAGTCCCGTGGCCAACGGCCATGACAACATCAACTTCACGCTTGGTGTGACGCTGCCCATCTGGCGAGACAAAATCAACGCCGGAATCCGCGAAGCGGCTCATCAACGCAACAGCACCATTAATCGTCGCGAAGCAGAACGAGACCGCCTGCGCGGCCAACTTCGTCGCCAAGTCGCCGCCGCCTACGCAGCCATTGAGCAGCTTGAGCTATTTCGCGACCGCCTTATGCCGCGAACCGAGCAAACGCTCGAAATCGCCATTGTCGACTACCAAGGCGAGAAGGCCGGTTTCACCGACTTAGTCGACATCTATCGAGAATTGCTTGTTCTTGAAGTCCAAGTCGCCCGCACAACAGCCACTCTCGCCAGCACGCTCGCCCAAATCGAACGCACCGTCGGTTATGAGATTGCCGGGTTACGCTAACTCTTTATGGGCGCGGCTTCATGATCCTAACGTCTGCGCTTCGCCGATGCAGTAACACAGCCCGTCGCGTCGGGGGCGACGACTCGCGCCGCTCCTGTTTCTTCTGGGGAGGGCGGGGCGGCATCTCGGCCTCAACCAACCGCACCCCGCAGTAATGTGCGGCCGCGCAGGCGTTGTACAGTGCGTCCAACCAGTGGTTCTGCTTCCTGCGCCGCTCCCACTTGGTAACCACCCCTTTGCCCGCGATGAACTCCTCGACCTTCACCTCGGCTGTTAGGTGCCGCGCGATCCCCAAGTGCTCGGTAGGCGGAGCGCGGAAGAATCCCATCGAAGCGGCCTGACCTATGGGTGCGGCGAGCCGCGCGTGCACCCACGACTTCCAGTGGTCGGAGTCCACTTCACACAGATAGAGCTGCTCGGCAGGCAGCCAGTTGATGTGAAAACCCTCGCCAATGTGCCTGACGATGGCACCTGTTTGCGTGGGCCGGTTGTACCACTGCCGCGTCTGCTGCGTTGCACCGCGCCCGATGGCCGGTACAAAACGGCCCCCCGATTCCTTGCAGAAGGCATAGACCACACTCGTCAAGTACCCCGAATCGACCCACGTCGTGTTTGGACACCGTTTCTGGCCGTCAGTCGTCTCCATCGGAAACCCTTCAAGAATCATGTCCCGGAACTGGCGCAGCGCTACCATCGCCGCTTGTTCCACCCCCAGTTCCTGCGCCGGCACTTCGATCCGCCCGTAATCGATCACGTGTCCCACCGGACCGGGGCACCAAGCCACCACGACCCAGTGATTCAAGTACTTGCCGATGTCGATCGCCGCTGCCATGAACTTCATGTCCGGCGGAACCACGCCGCGTGGATAATCGGTCATCTTCGAGGCCAGTTCGTGTGTCTCGATTTGGGCGTCCTCCCATTTGGTGGGGACGACCGGCAAGCACCAGACGAATTGCCTCATCTCCCGTTCGGCGTTTTCTTCGTCTGCCGACCGGGAAGAGCGCCATTCATCGGCACCCAGTTCACCCGAGGTCAAAAACAGGTTGTTCACCCCCGACCAGCGGAATCCCAAGGTGTCTGTAGGGGGTGCGTCCCCGACCACGTTTCCGTCCTCGATGGATTGTCCTTCATGCAGCAAGCGGCACTTTCCATTGGCCTCGATCCTTTCCTCGTCCGACCAGCACTCTCCGCAATCGGGACAGGCGAAACGACTGCTGTTCTTCGCCTCGAGCTGCGAGTTCGATTCCCGCCAACCCATCAGATGATCCCGTTCCGGGGTGACCCACGCTTTACAGTGAGGGCAGGGAAGTACGATCCGACTCTTGGACCCGTTGGTGTATTCCGTCCACGTCTTGCCCGCTTCCGTCGAGACCGTGCATTCCATGTAAATCCGCGCTCGGCTGCCGAATGCGCGGGTCCTGGCAATCAACTGTGAGATCTTGTCCGCTTCCCGACTGTTGCGCCCCGGTTCGTCCATGCCGTCGGTCTCGGTGATCACCACGACCCTGGATGTGAATGCCGCGCGGCTCTTGTCCCCCCCTCCTCCGGTCATGAACCTGAGCGTCGCCCCGTTTCGGAACTGGATCGACTGGACGCTCCCGCCCCGACTCCCGGATCCTTTCTTGGGAAGCAAAGACTTGAATCTCGATCGCTCGATGATGGGAAGAATGTCCTGCCGCCATTTGTCGGATGCCATGTCCAAGTCCGGAAGGCCGCAGATCACCGTCTCGCCTACCTCGAACAGGTGGTAGCACAACGGTGTGACGAAGCAGGCCACCGTTTTACCCGATTGGCTGGGCCCCGTTCCCACAAACCGATTCCATCGCCCGCTGTCGACTTGGTCGAACCAGAGTCCGGTGAATGGCTGTCTCGAACATCGAAACCGGCTCCCTGCGAACGGACCTGTGGAGAGGACGATCTCCTGTTCGGCGAACTCCCGCATCGACCTCAGTTTGCGAGGCTTCGATTCGGTGATAAACCACTTGAGGTCGGCAGCGACCGTCTGACTATTCAGCCGCATCGATTGTCCCCTCGCTCAAAAACCGGTTGATCTCGTGATCGGCGTCGTCGAGTGCGTCGCTCAATACGTCGGCCGCCCCCTGGCCAAACTGCCTCTGGAGCAACTCCCCTGCGTTCCTCAGGATTGACGATACCTTGGAAAGCGCGAGTCGGACCACATCCCGCTCCAGAAGTTCCCCTTCCCGTTCCAGCCTATCCAGCCGCGCCAACAAGGCCCGTTCTTCCCGATACCGCTCCAAAGCCGGGCTGGAGCCCCCGTTCATCAGCGGATCGTCGTCTCTGGCAAGCTTGAACTTGTTCTCGGCCAGGAAATCGTGCAGTTTCTTGATCACCTCGGGTAGGTTGACGGTCGCCCCCCCGAACGGGATTCCGTGGCGGTCAGCCTGTTCCTTGAGGACCTTGGTCTGGCGTCCGGACATCTTGCGCCAGTGCTTTTGGGGGATCGTCCCGTAGTATTTCCAGCGGGTTTGCTCCTCCTTGGCCTGCTCGTGGCGCTTGAGCGCAAGATGATCAACCTACCTCCGCTGGCCCGCTCCTCGACGAACGCTTCATCGCCATCGAAGCGCTCGACGCGATGAAGAAAAGCCACTTGGGGCGAATTCTGTAGAATCCCTAACAAACTGAGAGAAATTCTCCCATTGCTAGTAAAGAAATCTTGACTAATTGAGTCCGCTAGGTAAGATACCTTTACTAGCACAAGTTCTTGGTAAAGGTTGCTTAACCATTTATGGCACGAAAAACGGGCGTTTACCACACATCGGTCGTTGGCGGAGAAAAGGTACGAGCTTTTGTGCCATATCCTTTGCCACCCAAAAATCCAGTTCTTCGAATCGAAAATGAACTGACGGAAAGAAACAACGAAGCGTTGGCGGCGATCAGTCGTCTCGAGATTGCCAGTGCCATGGTGCCAAGTTCCGAGTGGTTCCTCTATGGATTCGTTCTTAAAGAAGCTGTCGTCTCGTCCCAAATCGAGGGAACGCAATCTACTTTGGAAGATGTCGTCGCTTTCGAATTGAGTCGGCAGTCCAACGACGTGGCCGACGTCGAAGAAGTTTGCAACTACGTCGATGCACTCAACTTCGCAAGAGCAGAGCTTGCCGATCCGAAGGGGCTCCCGATCAGTACCCGACTGATCTCCGAGATTCACAAACGACTGATGAAGGGCGTTCGAGGAAGTGAAAGACAACCCGGGACGATTCGTACATCGCAGAACTGGATCGGTGGTACTCGACCCGGCAACGCGAAGTTTGTTCCCCCTCCGCCAAACGACGTTCCTGAATCGCTTGCCGCATTGGACAAATGGATTCATTCGAACGACGAACTTCCACCGCTGATCAAAATCGGACTTGCGCATGTTCAATTCGAAACCATCCATCCGTTCCTTGATGGGAACGGGCGTGTCGGTCGACTTCTCATTACACTTTTGACCGAATTCTGGAATCTTCTGAACGGGCCGTTTCTTTATGTCAGTCTTGGCTTCAAAAGGCACCGACAAGAATACTACCAATGTCTGAATGCAGTTCGAACGAATGGAGACTGGGAGGCGTGGACAGACTTCTTTCTTCGATGTGTTCGAGAATCGGCCGACGACGGTGCTAACGCAGCCCGGCGCTTGTTCAAGTTGGTTAACGACGATCGGCGAACGCTGATGGCGCTGAATACAGTAAATGTCACCGCAATCCGTCTGTTCGAACGGCTTCCCGAGCAACCCATGATCACGGCAGCGAAGGCGCTGGAGATGACTGCCAGTACAAAGCCGACCGCAAACAAAGCAATCGAATCGCTCGTTCAGGCCGGTATCCTTGAAGAAATAACTGGCAAACAACGTGATCGTATTTTCGCTTACCGCAAGTACTTGAACGTTCTGGCTGAGGACACAAATAACTTGCCAGGCTGAATCAAATTTGATTGGAGTCATTAATGCCTTGTGGCCGGTTTGCGCGCGGATTCAGCGTTGAACCACTTCTGCCAAACAGGTCAAGCACATTGCTGCGGTTAAGCGATGAATACTGAATCGCCCGAACGTTTGAGACGAAAGGAATCGTCTGGTTCGCCACTCAACGCCCCACGTTCGATAGTGTGGGGCGTTTTCTCATTCGTCGCCTTCACAAAGCAACCCGCAAACAGGAAGTGCGACCAATGTCCCGAGTTTGAGTTCGAACCAGCAAAAAAGGCTCAGAAAATCCGCCCATGAGCCTTGATCTTTCCACCACAACGAGGCTCACTGTGTCACCACGTTCTGGCTCGGTCGCCACGAACGATTGTTGCGACACGTTTGAACCCTAGGAAACATATGAACGAAATCGGAAAGAAACCAGAGGATCGCAGCGTCATTCGCCAGATCAATGATCTTCAGCGAATGTCGATGACAGAACTGCGCAAGAAGTGGAAAGACCTGTTTGGTACTGAGGCTGGACGACTGGGACGGCCGTACCTGATTCGTCGTTTGGCGTATCGAATTCAGGAGATCATCTATGGTGGGCTTTCGCGAGAGGCCAGGCAACGACTGACCGACATCGCTGCCAACCCGGACGGTCAGAAAAATAAACCAAAACGGGAGGCGACTAACCTGCAAGTGGGAACTCGTCTGATCCGGGACTGGCACGGCGACCGATACGAAGTCGTCGTCGAACAGGACGGATTCAACTTCCAAGGAAAATCGTATCGCAGTCTGAGTGCTGTAGCTCGCGCCATTACCGGTCGCCATTGCGGCGGACGTCGCTTTTTCGGTTTGCAGCCGAGTAGCAGCAAAGGGGGCTCCAAATGATCAGCGACAAAAAGAAAATTCGCTGCGCGATTTACACTCGCAAGAGCCACGAGGAAGGGCTCGACCAGGAATTCAATTCTCTGGACGCCCAACGGCAAGCTGCCGAGGCATACGTCCAGTCGCAGGTCCATGAAGGTTGGAGTTCGATTCAACATCGATACGACGACGGTGGAATCTCTGGAGGGACGCTGGATCGTCCCGCGCTGAACCAACTGATGGAGGACATTCGCGACGGAAAAATTGACTGTGTGGTCGTTTACAAGGTCGATCGCCTGAGCCGCTCGCTGCTCGACTTCACAAAACTGATTGACCTGTTCGATGATTACAAAGTCACCTTTGTTTCGGTCACGCAGCAGTTCAATACGACCACGTCGATGGGTCGGCTGACACTCAACATCCTGCTCTCCTTCGCACAGTTCGAGCGAGAGATCATTGGCGAGCGAATCCGCGACAAGAAGCTGGCAACCGCTCGCCAGGGAAAATACATCGGTGGTCAGCCAAAACTCGGACTCGACATCGTCGACCGGCGATACGTGATCAACGAAGGCGAAGCCAAGCTGGTGAAGCGAATATTCAAGTTGGCCGTTCGGCTGCAGTCATGCCAAAAGATCGCCGACACGCTCAACGGCGAAGGCATGCGTTCCAAGGTTTATAAGACCAAGACGGGTAAGACGATCGGTGGAAATCTCTACTCGGGTCGCAACATCTACGACATACTCTCCGACCAGAAGTACGTTGGCCGGATCGTTCACAAAGGTGTCAGTTACCCGGGGGAGCACCAAGCGATCGTTGCTAAAGACTTGTTCGAGCAGGTCCGAAACATTCTTGCAGCCAATCGAACCTACACCCACAAGCACCAGACGACGCGATTCGCCATGCTGCGTCGCCTGATTTACTGCGGCGAGTGTGGCAGCCTCGTCATGCCGTCGTGGACGAACAACCACGGACGCGAGTATCGATACTACACCTGCTCCAAGAAGGTTAAAACGGGTTACAAGAAGTGCTCGCTGCCGTCATTGCCCGCGGGCGAACTGGAGGGGATCGTCGTCCAACAGCTTCGTTCGCTCCTTCGCCATCCCGCCGTGATTGCCCACACGTTTCGCGAGGTTTGCGCCAGTTCGCAAAATGGTCCCGATGCGGCAACGGTATCGCGTCTTGAGGAACTACGCGGACGTCGCCACCAGGCGGTACAGGGGGCACGGTCTCTCTTGAACCTGCAAGATCCCGAAAGCCCGTTTGTCAAGTCGGAACTCAAACGGCTGAACGCGGAGATGAAATCGCTTGGTGATTCCATCCGTGGTCTCGAATCGGGCCTCTCTTCCAAACGAACCATCGAGTTATCCGAAGTCACGCAAGCACTGCAGCGACTCGACCCGGTCTGGGAAGTCCTTTACCCCGAGGAGCAATCTCGAGTTCTGCAGCTGCTCGTTGAATCGGTCACCGTTTCAAAGCGCCGCGTTGACATCCATTTCCGGGCAAATGGCATCGAACAGATTGTCGACGAGCTGAACCCCATGAGCGAGCGAGAAGATGGATAAACGAAAATCGGAACAACAATCCAAAGCGACAAAGTCGAAGGACCCTCTCTCGCCAATCGTCGATGCGAGCAAAGAGCAGAATTCGGATTCCGTCTTCTCAACATCGGACAGCAAGGTCACAGTTCGTCGCGATGGTGGGAAGGTAGTTGTCTCCGTTCCCGTCAAGTTCTATCGCCGCAATGGCAGGCAGATGATCTTGGCTGATTGCGCCGATCCGAAATCGAACTCCATTGAAGCTGCGATTCCAAACAGCGCTCTACTGACTGCCTTGGCCAAGGCATACGTGTGGCAAGAGCAACTGGAATCCGGCGAATTCGCAACGTTGGAGGAGATTGCAACAGCCAGCAGCGTCGACCGAACTTACGTCGGTCGCATCCTTCAATTAACGTCATTGTCACCCCAAATTGTCGAACAGATTCTGGATGGCAACGAACCCGATGGCATCAGCCTCCGCCAACTCCGAAAAGGCGTTCCTTGCGTCTGGAGCGAGCAACGCTAAAATGGGGTCAAATCGAGTGGAGCATTGATCACAAGTGCCTGCTCCAATGTCTTGTGATGACTCCGCAATTGGAAAGCTTCGGCGTGCCGGACGAATGGCACTTAGTTTTCGCTAAACCCAAGCAGGATATCAAGTTTGGCCTCAGCTCCTGGTTTCATAAGGCGATCTTCTGGTTGGCTCTTCGGATCAGGTTAGCCGCAGTGTCGAGATGCTTAAAGCCAAACCTTTAGACATCTTGGCTAGGGTTGTCGAGGTGAGTGGGCGGCAAAGTAAGGCGACAACCTCTCTGCCCGGTGCCGACGCGCAGAAACCTACAAATGATTCCCGAGCGAAGAACTTCATCGGCCAATCCCCTGTTCAGTCGTTCCCCTTGATCAGTCGTTCATAGAGTCCTTGATCATGAAACATCAACCGGCGTCCATCACTCCAAGCAACAACATGATAAATGGCTCCGACAGTGCCATTCGTGGGTGGTAACTTATTGCACCTATTTTTGTTTTTTTTGTTACAGTTCCTTAACTTTTATCTCGCTGGCTACGACAATCAGTTGAACCTCAGCTTTTTCTCCAGTAACATTCGTCGCAAATTGCAGTTGGACGCCATCAGAATAACCTTGCTGATTTGTCATTCTCCAAGACCAAAGCAACGGTTTGCCAAGGGCTCGATTCCAAGGCGACAGCTTACTTAGATTGCGTGAATCAACTCGCACTTCATCAATGTGCCTCGAGGATTCAATCACTTGAAGAGTATCGTCATCTTGCGCCGCCAAGACCACGACGTGATTTTCAAATTCAAATTGAACCGCGACAAGCATATCATCGCTCGGTTCGTCGACAAAGAAAAATCCTTGGACGTTTATTAGGGGTTCGCCGGTCTCATGCACAGTAGAAAAAGGCTCCGCATTAGTGTCCATTACCGCTGTCCCTTCTTGGGCGCTTGTTTGATGATTTTAAGTGCGGTCTCTGCGGCTTCGTCACCCTGTGCTGCGAGATTCGCGATCTCACCGACTGTTTTACCTCTTAATTTGTCTCCGAGGGCCTTCCGGACATTGCTTGCCGTCCCACCCCGGTCGAGGATTGCCTGTGCAGCGTCTTTGTCCTTGATGTCGATTAGGTTGCCAATCTTCTTGCGGCCCTTGCCCGTTAGCTTCTCTCCCTTTTTGGCAAGTTCAGAAGTGAGTTCATCAATCGATTTACCCGTACTCTTCATTAGGTCTTTGATGTCGTCATCCGTCTTGCCCAATAGTCTTGCAAGCCATCGGATCTTTCCAATCGCCATAAGTGGTATTGCAGCAGTGCCAGCTTCGAATGCAATATCCTTCGCGACTTCTTCAATAAAATCCTGAATTCGGTCTAAGGCAATTTGAAGGCCTACGTGTTGCGTTTGCCCTCTCCATGTCTCTATATCAC
>JBGTHH010000311.1:0-5225 GCA_041746275.1 Pirellulaceae bacterium
TTGTCACTGACTCGACACCGCGCGTGCCGTGCCATGCAGCAACCAACTGATCGAGCGACTCCGAGTGTTCGATGACAGGAGAGTCCACAGGTACTCGCAATGAAAACTCTACTGTGGTCGCAGGCAAATCAGTTCACTCCAGAGCTATCGACGAACGATTAATTCTTCCTGGTTGGTCCGTATTAGAAACGACTTTCTGACTCGGTTCAAGCATTTCGAAAAGGTTTTCTGACCCGATTCATTCAGGCCGAAAAGAAACAGCCCGTTGGAGGGGTCAGTGGAAATCTTGCGCAGAAGCCTTGCAGCGACAAAGGGTTTTTGCCGATGTCACTGGCCGAGTACCTGGAGTTGCTCGATTGGACCTGCCGCCAGATGGTGAGTCGATGTCACCGATCTTGACTCGCTTGGCGATCGAGCCGCCATCGTGGTTGCGACGCTGTCGGCCGCTCAAGAACAGATTGGCACACTGATCCAACCGAATGTGCCGCAGCCCCACACACAGGCACCGTCGCAGCGCGGTCCAAGGGCCATCCCGGGGACGTACCGATGAAACTACTCGTCAAGAACTACACGGTTCGTTCAGACTCTTTGTGACGGGAGAATTGAAATGACTTTTACACGCAGCCAACGCACGCAACTCGAAAACAAACCACGCTGTTACGCATCCTCAAGAAGAAGTAAACTCTCGTCAGTAGCAGGATACACCTTTCAATGGATTCACGGAATGAATGCTCGGTCGAATCACTTGCCACAACAGCAATGACAGAAGAAACCTCAAACGTAGGAGCATCCGATGAACCTCAGAAACTTTGCCCGTCTGTATTCGACCGCATTGGCGACCACATTCATGGTCTGTGGAGTCGCCACTTTGTTGGCCCAAGAGGATCTCGCCGCGACGATCAAACGCACGCAATCTGAAAAACCAAAGTTCGCCGAACGCCACCAGAAGCTCCTCGCCGAACGCTACGACTTGACGGATCGCCCGGCCCAGGGCGTCGCCATGTCGCGCGGCAAGCCCGTGCAAGAGGGAGTTCGTGTGCGGCTTCCACAGGGCATGACTTGGGAGAAACTCGCGGCAATGCCGATCGATGAGATCAAGCGCAACGATCTCTGGCCGGCCGGCTTCTACCCGCTGCCACATCCGCATCACGAAGCGGGCGGGATGGTGTTCCCCAAGCCGCAGATTGACGAAGTGAAGAAGCAGAACGCGCGCGACCTTACACGCTTCGATCTCGACTTCGACCTGCCGCAGCACCTACTGCCGGAGTTTCCAGCGCCGATCTACCTGACCACGCGTCCTGATCTTGGTGACGTATCGAAGGGCCAACTCGTGACGCTGGCGAACTACTACGACTTGTTCAAAGAGGCGCTCAATCCGAAGCAACTCGAAGGCCTTCGACTCTTGGTCACGCCTTTCCCTCAACAACAATTCAACTCCACCGACGACCGTCGCAGCCTGCACGCGCATGCGGGAGTCACCTGCTTCGACTGCCACGCCAACGGCCACACGAATGCCGCTACGCACACGGTGGGCGACATCCGTCCGAACGAACATCGTCACCGGATCGACACTCCGACGCTCCGTGGCGTGAACGTCCAACGATTGTTCGGCTCGCAGCGTGCTCTCAAGTCGGTCGAGGACTTCACCGAGTTCGAGCAGCGCGCCGCCTACTTTGACGGCGACATCGCGACGGCGGCCAAGAAGGGGGTCAATCCCTTGGAACGCGGCAGCCAGGTTCATGTCATGGCCGAGGTTCAAGAGTTACTCGATTTTCCGCCCGCGCCCAAGCTGAACGTCTTCGGGAAACTCGACAGCACCAAAGCGACCCCCAGCGAACTGCGCGGCCAAGACTTGTTCTTCGGCAAGGCCCAGTGTGCGGTGTGCCACCCGGCTCCGTATTACACCGACAACTCCATGCACAATCTGAAGGTCGAGCGGTTCTTCGAGGAGAAGATGATCAACGGTCGCAAGGCTTCGGCGGATGGTCCGATCAAGACCTTTCCGCTACGAGGCATCAAGGATTCGCCCCCCTATCTCCACGACGACCGATTGCTGACGCTGGAAGATACGGTTGAATTCTTCAATCTGGTCCTGGAAACGAAATTGACGGCGGAAGAAAAGGCCGACCTCGTGGCGTTCATGCGATGCCTGTGACAAAGTGGCCACGAGAGCCAACCTACTATGATCGTGACCGGCTGGCTCGGGTTCACCAAGAGCGACTCCCCTGGCGGAGATTTGGAGGCGATGATGTTGGAGGCGATAATGTTGGAGGCTCTTCGATTAATCCCGGCGTTACAAGTGATTTTCACGTCCGAGATCGAGTTTGCACCAGACAGCTTTGCGGAATTGAACGCTGAACAGCTCGCTGCATTCATACGGGACCACGGTGCGACCGACGAGCGGATCTACCGAGTCTTGCTAATGGAGCCTACCGTCATCGATCGGCAAGGGACGGAGCGGATTACGCTTGAGCTTTCGATTGTCTTCGAGTCGCAACGGCAACTCCTGCTCGACGGCGTCGCCTTTATCTACCGTGCGTCCGCGGCAATGTCCGAACAGCAGCCGACCTTCACACAGCGCCTGGACTACCTTCGCCATCGCTTGCCCGCCGCGGTGATCGGGGCTGTTGGCGAACGCGACAAGCCCGCGGATTGAATATCTCTCTAAGGTATCAGGAATTGTCCGAACGAACGTCAACCGTAACCGGGCGGCCGCCAAACTGCGTTGACTTCAGTGAGTGAGTAGCAACGGTCACGAAATAACTTCCCCGTTTTCCCAGCGATCATCACGACGAAGTGTGATGGCTACTTTGGATTTGAGGATGTCATTTCGTGACCGTTGCTAGGGTGGTTGCATGCAACCACAATCATCCCTCGAAGATGTTTCGGTTCCGGGGGAGGTTCCGGGGGACACCCATCCAAAGTCATGCCCATCAACACCAACAAGCCGGCATCCCTTCGAGATGCAAACGTTGGGTTACATCGTGTACCGGTGGTGGCGCTGCGCTGACCACCGGCTAATGGCTGTCATCGCTACGCGATAGGATTCAAAAAGCGCACTTCAAAACGTTTGCGTCGAGTTACAAATCGTCCGGTCTAACGGCCCTACATCCCGCCGATTCGGCAAAGTCAGAACGACTGCCCTCCGTGCCGTGCGTTTGAACGAGGCGGAATTCTCGCGACGGTGGACAAAACGACAACCTATCTTCACTCAAGGGCTCTTCTCAGTCGCTTCGCCGATCTGTTACTCTGGCGGCCTTGCGAAGAGGGGCAGGTACAAAGAAAGCCAAGTCGCGTCAGGATGAACGGCAGATGAATCTCGCTCTGATCGTCATGCTCCCGTTTCTGGGAGCCGTGTTGCCCGCGCTGATGATCCGTGCGGGGCGGAACGCCTGTGCGCTCACGACCACGGTGATCAACCTACTGTCGTTTGCCCTGCTCATGACCCACGTTCCGGCCGTCCTGCGCGGCGAGGTCAGTCGCGCGAGCTGGCAATGGCTCCCCGGCCTGGGGCTGAACGTCAATTTCATGGTGGACGGGCTCGGGTTGCTGTTCGCCAGCATGATCTTGGGCATCGGGTTGCTGATTGTCATCTATGCCCGGTTCTATCTGTCCAAACACGATCCGATGGGGAACTTTTACAGTTACCTCCTGTTGTTTCAGGGAGCGATGGTCGGGATTGTGCTGTCCGACAACGTCTTGCTGATGTTGATCTTCTGGGAGCTGACCAGCCTGTCCTCCTTCTTGCTGATTGGCTTCTGGCGGCATCTCCCCGAGGGCCGACAAGGGGCTCGGATGGCGTTCACAGTGACCGGGGCCGGCGGCTTGTCGAACATCGCCGGTATGTTGCTGTTAGGGCACGTCGTCGGTTCATACGACTTGACGGTGATCCTGCAACAGCGTGAAGCCATCATCGCTTCGCCCTTGTACTTGCCGATCCTGTTGCTGATCCTCGGCGGCTGCTTCACCAAGAGCGCCCAATTTCCGTTCCACTTTTGGTTACCGCACGCCATGGCGGCACCGACACCCGTGTCGGCTTACCTGCACTCGGCGACGATGGTCAAGGCGGGCATCTTTCTCATGGCGAGGATGTGGCCCGTGCTGTCCGGGACCGACGCTTGGTTCTATATCGTGGGCACCACCGGTTTGGTAACCATGATCCTCGGAGCCAAGATCGCTCTGTTTAAAGATGACCTCAAAGCCTTGTTGGCGTTTTCGACGGTCAGTCACCTGGGCTTGATCACGATGCTGCTGGGTTTCGGCACACCCATGGCAGCGGTCGCGGCGGTGTTTCACATCATCAATCACGCCACGTTCAAAGCGGCGTTGTTCATGAACGCCGGGATTGTCGATCACGAAGCGGGAACGCGCGACATCAAACGGTTGGGCGGCTTGATGTGGCTGATGCCGATCACCTTCACGATGGCCTTCTTGGCCGCGTCGTCGATGGCCGGAATTCCGTTATTGAACGGGTTTCTATCAAAGGAAATGATGCTGGAGGAGGCGGCACACACGCACTGGGCGGGACTAGTATGGCTTGTGCCCGTGTTAGCCACCCTAGGGGCGATGTTTTCCGTCGCCTATTCGTTCCGCTACATCGCTCATGTCTACTTTGGTCGACAACGCGACGACTATCCTCATCATCCCCATGATCCACCGGCGGGGATGTGGCTGCCACCGGCGCTGCTCGTGGTGTTGGTCGTGTTGATTGGTTTGTTTCCGGAATATATGGTCGGCGCATTGTTGCGCGTGGCTGCGGGAGCGGTGACGGGTGGCGAAGTCCCCGAGTTTCATCTGGCATTGTGGCATGGTCTGACTCCGGCCCTGTACATGTCGGCGATAGCGACGGTGCTGGGTTTGATTGTGCTTCTCAGTCATCGTTGGTCGTTGGCGCTGTGGAATTCCGTTCCGCGTCCCGAAGCCAAGGCGATGTTTCAAGGCTGCCTGGCGCGGCTGGTCTCGCTCAGCCAGTTCATCACGCATGGCTTGCACAATGGTTCATTGCAGCGCTATTTGGCTTTTATGGTCGGCACCGCAATCGTGATTGGTTCGGTGACCTTCTTTACGAACAGCCACGCCGCTGGCACGCGCGCCACGCTGCCCGCCACACCGGTGGCGATTTTAATCTGGCTGTTTTTGTTGGTTGCCTGTGGTTTGGTAGTCGTACGGCATCGACAACGCCTGCTGGCGTTGGTCACTGTGGGCGTCATCGGCCTGATTGCGGC
>JBGTHH010000312.1:0-2013 GCA_041746275.1 Pirellulaceae bacterium
CGCGTCAATCTGATGTCGATAGCGGGGATGTTTTCGCAAGGCAGCCGCCAAACGCGTCGAGTACAAGGCGATCCGCTCCAAGTGCTGGCCGGTCTCCTGATCGCGGTAGTCGGCCAGCTTGGCTAGACCAAACACCACCGCGTTGCGTGTGCGCACTAAGTCGCGGCTGCGACGCTGCAACTCGGCTTTAGACTGCCGCTGGTCCTCCGAGGTATCGCGTTGCAGACGCGCTAGCGCCAGATAGCCGACCACTCCCTGCAACAGTCCAATCCAAAGCCACGTGATCACTCGCGTGACGGGCATGGACTCCAGCAACGACTGCGCCGTCATGTCGGTTGGCGTTGCGGAGGCGGTTCCACGCTCCGCGGCCATGTCGGTGCCTGCGGGAGTCGCGTTAACCACGGGCTGTTTGCTTTGCCAACGCGCGGTGGCCACCAAGAGTCGATCTTGGATCCATAACCCGAACGCCAAACAGACGAGCTGTGCGAAGCCCAACCCCACTAAGATGCGTTTGTTCTGTGACATGACCAGTTTCCAAATCTCCGCCCTAATCCTAGCGATTGAACACCCGACGAAGGACACGCGGAGTTCCCCCGACTCGCGATTTGCCTGCGGCACCTGCGAGCATCGGAATGTCAATCCCTAAAACGTAGGTTGCCAATCCGCGATGTCAATTTGCGAGCACCGGGCCTGGATCATCCACGTCACTCGTTGACAACCCGTGCGATTTCGGACGAACTTTTGCCACACACGAACCGTTTATGACGTAGTCTTGTGTTGACGAATGATGCCGGGAGGGTGATTGGCAAGTGGGCAAACTCGCCAGTGACTTGGGCATCACGCTGCCGCACGAGGCGTGAGCGAGCGAGGCAGGGGCTGGAGTCGACGATCAACCTTGGGGCAGCCAAGGAGCAGGTCATGCGCGGCCGTGTTTCGTTCATTTCCATTCTGTTCTTGATGCTTGTTCTACTGACTGCTTCCGAGGCGCTCGGGATCACTTACTATGTGCGCGTGACGGGCAATGACGCCAACAATGGCCAACTGCTCACCGCGGCGTTTCGCACGATCAAGAAGGCGGCTCAAGTCATTCGTAGCGGCGATACCGTTTATATCGGTGCGGGCCAATACTCGGATCCCATCGTCGTCGATGGCGTTCAGCAATCGAGTAGCCTGGCCCGGTTCATCGCCGATACCACCGGTGCCTTCACCGGCGACGCGGGACCCGTCATCGTCCAGGGGGCGACGTGGGGCGTGGTGAACAGCAACGCCGTCGAGATCCATGGCGTAATGTTTGAAAACGCCACGCAATGGCCGCTGGTTTGGAAAGGTTCTTATGCGGGTCTGATCCAAGATTGCCAATTCGTCGCCGGTGGCGAGCCCGTCCTGATCAAGGATGGCCAAGTGGTCTTGCAAACGTGTGCCTGGACGAACTTTGCCAAGCACGGCCTGTATGTCGATGGCGAAGCCGTCGTGACCTTGCGCAACTCGCAGATCTCCGATTGCCAACAGGAAGGAATCGCGATCAGCAAGCTGGCCCATGTGGAACTGGACGGGATGACCATTCAGAACAATGTGGGAGATGGCGTCCGCTTCACTCCCATCGCAGGGACGATTGACGACGGCATTAGCGGTGTGATTGCCGCCACGGGACCACCGCGGTTGATCGCCGGACGAACGCGCATCACGGCTAGCGCGGGCCGCTTCGATGGCTACACGTCGGACCTCGGACCCTACGGAATAGGCAACGACAACCAGAACGCGGACTTGTACAGCAATACCATGATCTCGACGAACGCGTCGGTGCCCGTGGACGGCAATGTGTATCACGCCGCGGGGGCGAGCGTGAACGTGCCGAATCGGACCGGTACCATTCAGCAACTCGCCGAGTCCATCACCATGAATCCGGTGGTGATCGGCGATGCCGCGACGAACAACAACAACGCCAACATTCCGCTCACGGATCTGGGCCACAATCCACTGGTCAGCGGCGGACTGGTCATTGGCGTGGGCGAT
>JBGTHH010000313.1:0-10971 GCA_041746275.1 Pirellulaceae bacterium
TGGTCACGGCCCGCTGGACTCTTGCCCTCCGCTCACACGAGATGACACCTCCGAGCTCAACGGTTTATAATCGGGAGGTGTGAACATCTTTTGCGAGGCTTGCCATGCGATGTCCCTTTCCGGGCATGGACCCGTATGTGGAACGATCAGCCATCTGGCCAGATTTCCATGACCGTTTAATTACTCACCTAGGCGAAATGCTCCAACCTTCGCTTCGTCCGAAGTACGCGGCGTTGACGCAGGATCGGCGATATGTCGTGGACAGTGGGCGACCGATTCGGCCGGATGTCTCGATTGTTCGGACGCTGTCGGAGCGGCAACTGCCGACCGCCGTGGCCCTGGCCGAGCCCGAGGTGCCGGTCATCGTCGAACTATCGCGCGAAGAGATCCGCCAACCGCTGCTGTATATCATCGAGCCCGCTGCTGGTAATCGGATTGTGACCGCGATCGAAGTTCTCAGCCCGGATAACAAGCGGTCGGGACCCGGTCGCGATTCGTACCTCAACAAACAACAGGAACTTTGGGAAGCGGGGGCTCATTTGATCGAGATCGATCTGCTGCGTGGTGGTCGCTCGACCGTGCGTCTGCCAGCGGACGAGTTGGCTCGTCTCGCACCGCATCATTACATGGTCAGCGTGACGCGATGTGTGCCGACGCAGTGCGAGATATACGGCTTCTCCTTGCCTCAGCGACTGCCGCGCATCAACGTTCCGCTCGCCAACGGCGACCCCGATGTCGCCCTCGATTTGCAAGCTGTCTTCCAACGTTGTTGGGAGTCTGGGCCGTATCCCGAGTTGCTGCAGTACGACGCCCAACCACCCGGTGAATTGAACGCGGAAGAGCTGGCTTGGTGTCAGCAGCAACTCGTCGCAGCCGGCTATGGTGGCGAAGCATAGTTCGTCCGCAGGGATGGATTCCTTATCCTCCAAGACGGCTTCATTGGGGTCGTTTGGCCTGAAAAGGTTGACGCGCCGCCAGTGATCTCCGAGAATCGAGTCACTTCCTCAACAGGAGACTCGCGATGTCCCATTCTCGCTGGCCGAACATGAGTCATCCGTTCGTGTCGCGCCGCACGGCGCTCCAAGCCGGAGCGGTCGGCATGCTCGGTCTGGGCATGAATCATTTGCAGGCCCTGCGCGCCAACGCGGCGAACTCCGCAGAAGCCCCGATCGGCGGGAAGGCGAAAGCGTGCATCTATATCTTTCTCTCCGGTGGCTTGGCCCAGCACGACAGTTTTGATTTGAAACCCGATGCGCCGACGGGCATTCGCGGAGAATTCCAGCCCATCGCGACCAGCACCCCCGGCCTCCAAATCTGCGAGCACCTGCCCCACCTTGCCGCGCGCAGCGAGATGTGGTCGCTGGTCCGCTCGTTGACCCATCCCACCAATGGGCACACCGAAGGGCATTTCTACATGCTTACCGGTCGATCCGAGAAGCCGCCCGGCTTTCGTGGTGATCGCGCTACGCGTGGCACCGATTGGCCAGCCATCGCTTCGATCGTGGGCGATGTGGTCCCAACGCGTAACCACAACCTGCCACCCGCGATCGTGTTGCCCGAGCGCTTGGTGCATTGGTCCGGCGGCGTCTTACCCGGCAACTACGGCGGCTTGATGGGCAGCCGGCGCGATCCCTTCTTCATCGAAGCTTCGCCGTATGGCGATCCGATGTGGCGTGGAGCCTATCCGGAATTCACTTTTCCCAACCAGACGAAGAAGCCTCCCAAACATCCCGACGATCGAGTCTATCAAGCGCCCAGCCTCAAGTTGTCTCCCGGCATGAGCCACGGGCGGCTGGCCGATCGATTGCAGTTGTTGGCCACGATCGATCAACAAAGGCAACAACTCGAACGCTCGGCCGATGTGCAGAGTTACGACGCGCAGCGGCAACGAGTCGTATCGATGTTGTCGGAACCGCGGGTACGGCGAGCCATGGATGTCACCAATGCTGATGCCCAGACGCAAGAGCGTTACGGTGCCAATAGTTTCGGCTGGTCCTTGCTCATGGCTTATCGTCTGGTCGAAGCCGGGGTCAATCTGGTGCAAGTCAATCTCGGCAATAACGAGACCTGGGATACGCACGGCGATGCGTTTCCTCGTTTGAAGGACAAGCTTTTACCGCCCACGGATCGCGCGCTGTGTGCCTTGCTCGACGATCTGCAAGCCAATGGGTTGTTGGATGAAACGCTGATCGTGATGGCCAGCGAATTCGGTCGGACACCCAAGATATCGCACAACCCGGATACTTACTTCGGCCCGGGCCGCGATCATTGGGGAGCCGTGCAAAGTGTCTTCTTTGCTGGCGGAGGCATTCAAGGCGGTCGCGTGATTGGTGCGTCGGACAAACTCGGGGCCTATCCCGAAGCGGATCCACAGAAGCCCGAGAACATGGCCGCAACCATCTATCACGCGCTCGGCATCCCGGCCACAGCCGCTTGGTACGATGAGACGCATCGACCGCATCACGTCTACCACGGCCAGCCCATCGCCGGACTGATGTAGGTATGGCAGGAGACGGGCGAGATAAAATCAGGGAGTCGCGGCGGCTCGTTCGCGAGCGGCTTCACGCTGCCGCTGCATGTGTTCGTAGACGGAAACGTATTGCCGCGCGCTTTGCTCCCAAGACCAATCTTGCCGCATACCGGTTTCCACCACATTCTTCCAGGTATCACGTCGCGTCCGAAACGTGTCACACGCGCGTTGCAGTGTCGCTTCAAGCTGATCCGCATCGTAGGCAGTGAAGCTGAATCCGTTCGCCGTTTCGTTCGATAAGTTCTCGGGAGTGGCATCGCGAATCGAGTCGGCCAAGCCTCCGGTCTCACGCACGATCGGCACGGTGCCGTACTTCAGGCTGTAAAGCTGATTCAAACCACAAGGTTCGTAGAGACTGGGCATTAGGAACATGTCAGCCCCGGCTTCGATACGCCGGGCCAAGGCGTCGGAGAAGCCCAGTCGAATCGCGACGCGGTCGGGGCATTGCTTAGCCAAATTTTCGAGCATGTCGTGGTACTTGGGCTCGCCCGTGCCGAGAATAGCCCACTGGACCGACTCGCGTTGCGCCCAACGCCTCATCACGTCGGCGACCAAGTCCCAACCCTTCTGATCGGCCAGCCGCCCGACCAGTCCGACGAGCGGCGTGTCGGCTGCGACCGGCAAACCCAGTTCCTGTTGCAAAGCCGCCTTGCATGTCGCTTTGCCTTCCCGCCAGTTTTCGACCGAGTAGTTCGCCGCCAGATTTGGATCGGTCGCCGGATCCCACAGAGCATAATCGACGCCGTTGATGATGCCGAACAAGTGCTCCGCTCGCTGCTGCAGCACGCCTTCCAAACCGCAGCCCAACTCGCCTTGAATCTCGCGCGCGTAGCGCGGGCTGACGGTGCTGATCGCATCGGCGAAGACCAAGCCCGTCTTGAGCAAGTTCAATCCGCCCCAGAACTCCATTTGCCGCCAGTTGAAATACTTCCAATCCAAACCGGTCAGCGACATGTCCCAGTGCCAGAACTGACCTTGATAGGCCATGTTGTGAATCGTCATCAACGATACGATGTCGTCATAGCCCCGCGCGTGTTGGTACTCGATCCGTAGCAAGGCGGGAATTAAACCCGTTTGCCAATCGTTGCAGTGGATGACGTCGATGGCGAGATCCAGTAACCGAATCGATTCCATCACCGCCCGCGAGAAGAAGACGAAACGCTCGCAGTTGTCTTTGTAGTCCTGCCCCTGCTCCTGATACAGTTGCGGCCGATCGTAGTACTCGGGCTGATCGACGAAATAGGTCCGCACGTCCGAGCCGGGAAGCTGAGCCGATAGCAGACGACCGATCATCACTTTGCTGCCGATGGGAATCTCGAACGTGATATCGGTCGGTTCCAGCGCGACACCAGACTGTCGGACTTGGCGATATGCCGGGGTAAACACGATCGGTTGATGGCCGAGTTTCCGCAGCGCTCCCGGCAAGGCTCCGCAAACATCCGCCAACCCCCCGGTCTTGGAAAAGGGAGTCACTTCGCTGCTGGCGATTAAGATATTCACGGTAAGGCTCCGAGGTGGTGGCGCGGATGATGTCCTGCTGATACATACTTTATAGAATCCCCTGCGTCGCGTCAGTACGCGTGAGCCTGCTCGGAACCCGATCGCCAGATTTTTCGACCCGTTCCGACCATCGCCTCCGACCGCTATAACAAGGGGCAAAGCGGGTTGCCCACGGTTCTTGTCGAGGCTTACGCATGACGCTGTATTTCGCCGAGGGTTCGGCATCCACAGAGCTTTCCGATGAAGCGATGCGCGCGGGCCTGAGTCAAGCGCTGTCGCAACTGGGCGACCGTCAGCGGGTTCTGGCACTCCCGCCGGACTTCACGCGTTTCAACAGCCGCGCGGGTTTGCTCACGTGTCAGGTCCACGACTACTTCGGCGACCGTTTGACCGACGTCATGCCGGCGCTCGGAACGCATTTCGCCATGCCCGACTGGCAGTTGGAACGGATGTTCCCCACGCTGCCGAAATCGCTGATTCGCGAGCACCGCTGGCGCGAGGATGTCGTGACGATTGGCGAAGTGCCGGCCAGCTTTGTGTCCGAAGTCACGGAAGGGATCTGGCAACAGCCCTGGCCCGCACAGCTCAACAAACTGGTGTGGGAAGGCGGACATGACTTGATCCTCTCGATCGGGCAAGTGGTCCCGCACGAAGTGATTGGCATGGCCAACTACAACAAGAACGTCTTCGTGGGCACGGGCGGTCAGCGCGGGATCAACGAAAGCCACTTCATCGGGGCCGCCTATGGTATGGAGCGGATGATGGGGCGCGCGGATACGCCCTTACGCCGCATCCTCAACTATGCTCAAGATCACTTCTGCCAACATTTGCCGCTGCTGTATGTCCTGACCGTGGTAGGGACCAACGACGCTGGCCAATTGGTGACGCGGGGGCTGTTCATTGGCGACGATCACAGTTGCTTCGAACGCGCCGCCGAGTTGTCGGTGGAAGTGAACTTCGAGATCCTCGACCAGGAGCTGCACAAAGTCGTCGTGTATCTCGATCCGGAAGAGTTCCACAGTACGTGGTTGGGCAACAAGGCGATCTATCGTACGCGCATGGCGATTGCGGATCGCGGCGAGTTGATCGTGCTGGCTCCGGGAGTCAAAACGTTTGGCGAAGATCCGGAGATCGATCGATTGATTCGCCAGTTCGGCTACCGCACGACTCCCGAGATCATGCGTTTCGTCGAGGAACATGCCGCGTTAAAGAACAATCTGTCGGCGGCCGCGCATTTGATTCACGGATCGTCGGAAGGCCGTTTTACGGTGACGTACTGTCCAGGCGAGTTGACGCGCGACGAGATCGAAGGTGTGGGATACCAATATGCGGACCTGCCACCCATGCTGGCTCGATACCATCCCGACCAATTGCACGACGGTTGGAATGAGCTGCCCGACGGTGAGCGCATTTACTACATCAGTAATCCGGCATTGGGCTTGTGGGCCTATCGCGGCCGATTGGCCTAAAGCGTGTCTGAAAAGGGGTCTGACCCTCTCCGGCGAGACCAAGAACCCAGTGAACTCGACTCGCCTCCAAAGGGTCGGACCCCTTTTCGGAAACGCTATAACCAAAAAATTGAGAAGGAGACGCGAACATGACCGCACAAATCCTCGCCTTCGCAGGTAGCACGCGACGAGATTCTTACAACAAGTTGCTCGTGCGGATTGCAGGCGCGGGTGCCGAGCGAGCCGGGGCGACCGTGACGTATCTCGATTTGAAGGACTATCCGTTGCCACTGTTCGATGAGGATCTCGAACGCGAGCAGGGAGCACCCGACAATGCCCTGCGACTGAAAGAACTTTTTATGGCGCACCAAGGCTTGCTGCTCGCCTCGCCGGAATACAACAGTTCGATTACGGCCGTCTTGAAGAATGCGATCGACTGGGTCTCGCGTACCGCGCCGGGCGAGCCGCCGCTGGTCGCTTTTCAAGGCAAGACGGCCGCGCTGCTGAGCGCCTCGCCGGGAGCCCTTGGAGGACTTCGCGGTTTGGTTCACGTGCGGGCGATTCTGGGCAACATCGGTGTGCTGGTGCTTCCCGAGCAGATCGCTATCTCGCGTGCCTTCGAAGCCTTCTCCCCCGCTGGTTCGTTACTCGACGAAAAACAACAAGAGCGTGTCATGGGCCTGGGTCAACGACTGGCCGAGATCCTGCACAAGTTGGAGTGAAGAAACTTAAGAAATCGACAATGCGATCCACGCCCAACGGCCCTTCTCTGCTGGGACTCTGACAACTAACAACTGACACAACTTCCAGCATGGCCAAAGCGAAGAGAACCAGCCGCGACAAGTTGACCAGCCGCACGGCTACCACAGTGCTGTCGCCGGATCGCTTGCTGGGCGACATTCGCTCGCTGATCGAGTCGGCTCGCGAGCAAACCGCCCGCGCCGTGAAGTCGGCCCTGGTCGGTTTGTATTGGCACATTGGCAAACGGATTCGGGAAGACGTGCTGGGAAACGACCGAGCGGATTACGGTAAACAGGTTGTGAACGCACTGAGTTCACAATTGAGCGCAGAATATGGGCGGGGTTTCAGCCGCAGCAATTTGTTTGCGATGCTTCAGTTTGCCGATGCGTTTCCCGATGTCGAGATTGTCCAGACACTGTCAGGACAATTGAGTTGGAGCCATTTCCTCGCCATTCTTCCACTCGAAGACCGGCTGAAACGCGACTTCTACGCCGAGATGTGTCGCATCGAGCGCTGGAGTGTCCGAACTCTGCGGCACAAGATCGGCCATCTGTTGTTCGAACGGACGGCAGTCGCCAAGAAGCCGGAAGAACTGATCGAACAGGATTTGGCCGCGCTGCGCGACGAGGATCGGATGACGCCCGATCTGGTGTTTCGCGACCCCTACTTCCTCGATTTCCTGGGCCTGACGGGCCAGTACATCGAGAAGAACATGGACGCCTCCTTGCTGGCGGACGGTTCCTCGCCCCAGATGCGGGCGAGGGTGGCGGCGATCTTCTGCTCTTATTCGGCAAATCGTTGACCATGTCGATTCTCGCCATCGTGGGCGAGGTCCAGGTGTATCGCTGGCGCAGTTATCGCCTCGCGATGCTCTCCGCCATCGTGACGGTCGCCCCGGTCTATTGTCTGTGGTGTCTGGGCCTGCCGTTTGGGATCTGGGCCATCGTCGTGCTGCTACCAAAAGAGTTCCGCAAATCCAAAGTAGCCATCACGCTCCGCGTGATGATCGCTAGGAAAACGAGAAGTCATTTCGTGATCGTTGCTAACACGAGCCGTCGCCGCTACGGCCGGATGGGACTTCGCTGGGAAATCCCACGTGTGGGCATCACGAAACCACAAACGGGTTCAATCGCAGCGGTCCTTGGCAGTGTTGGCAGGCGATCAGGAGCTCTGGTTGGTCCCAGGCTTCGTCAGGAAGGTGGAGGCAGGGAGATTTATTTGCCGAGACGCGGATGTCATCGAGCGTTTGTTCTGCGGTTTCCGGAATGATGGAGCGTTTGCCACAATGCAAACAGATGCACGTGAGATGCGGATCAGGTCGGCCTAGAAGTGGCTTGCCTTCGTTCACAGCGTTCTGATGTGCGGCGGGGTCAGTGTCGTAACGAAACACTCGCGTTGGCGTCACGATCGGCGCTCCGATTTGGTCGCCATACGTCGCGTTTCGGAGCGTCCATTGCAACTGAAAGTCTCCGAAGTCATCAGACCACACTATCGTTCCGTCCAGAGCGGTAAAAGCTCTGTCTCCGTAGTTCATGTCGTTCAGGCATAGCTGCGACAGTTTGTTTCTTCCAGACTCTAGCTCGTAGATCTCAATAGTCCGCGCGCGAAAGCACACTAATGATTTGCCGTCTGGAGTGATGGTTGCTGTTTTTAACTCTGGGAGGTTAAGCACAAATCCACGTTCCCGCGCCCGAATGCTATCAACGGACACTCTGTCTGCCCCGACGACGACTATTCGCCGACCATCTGGAGATACTTGCGTTTCGCGAGGGTTGTTCATTGCGTCGGCTTCCTTCTTATCTTCTCGGAGCACTATGCCGGATCGGGCTTCAACGATCATCAACGTGCTATTGTCGACAGTCGCCACACATGTCCAGTCTGGTAAAACAACAGAGAGGTGAGAGCGAGTGTGTGTGCCAGTAGACAGTGTTGCACCTCTGGCAATGTCCCAGACGTACCAATGACTGTCATGCGAAACAAATGCGAGCTGCCCACATGGGCTAATGTGAATGAAGCGAATATTGTCACCTTTCACTACCTCATTCGTATAAAGAACGTCAACTGCACAATTTGCATTTCCAGCATCATCGACTTCGACAACAGCAATCGCGATTCTGATGTCGGGCGAGTAGATGATCTCGTCCCCACGTCCGTCATCCCACCCCATAAGGTAAACCATACTTTCACCTAAGGATTCAAACGGCGGGTCAGTAACAAACCATGAACAAAGTGTACGTGGTTGAGGTTCGAATGAATGGCTCACCACACCGTTGTCGATGTCAATCCTAATATCCATGAGCTCGTTGAAGGTCCAGCAATACTCCCATCGTCCAATATCCCATGGAGGAGTCCGGTGCTTGATAGGTTCAGAAGTATCACCTGCCAATATGTCGATTCCTCGAATCATGTCGTCATTGAAACGCCAGACGACTCGGCCATCGGCAATCATATAAACACCTTTACGGTGGTATCGCTCTACAAACGACTGCCACTGATCGCTACTGTCCATGAGCTCAATACCGTCAACGTAAACTGAAGCGTCTGAGAGTGCGACTCGTGCATTGACGGATCGCCCCCAGCCGCGAGTCGTCAGAAACTGCCCAATGCCGATGACTTTGGACTTTGGACTTACTACTTCCTTTACTTGAATCACGATCGACTATGTGATGCTTTTTAACTGACGTGTGCGCGAGCAATCGGTCTAGTTCATTGCCGGAAACCAAATCCCACGAACCAATTTGTCCGTCCCCCGATGCCTGAATGCACAATTGTTCTAAAAGGAGTCCGATCCGGGATAAAGTAGTAATTGCTGGGTGTGAAAGCGTGTGCTTGAAGCCACCGGGAACACCATAAACATCAGCAATGCGAATGTAGCCATCGCCGCACGCGACAGCGACAATCGATCCTTCCGGCGAGCAGCTCAGATCAACAACCTCGCACCCGATCTCAGCGTACCAACACTCTTTCAATCGGGAATCGTGACAGTCGAACACTCGAATGATCTTGCCTTTGCACACGGTGACAAGTCGACTGCCGTCGACAGACAAGAATAGATGGGAGATCTCATCGAAATGCACGTCATTCCGTTGATCCAAGCACTTGCCGGTCATCAGATCCCAGAGTCTCACGTCACCATTCGCTTCCCCGGTAGCACATCGCTTTCCATCCGCACTGATCGTGAACACGGTGGCCTTCACGGGAATCGATGGCAGAGGGATCATGCCCATTTCCATCTCGACGCGAGGATGCTCTTCAAGCCAGGGGGCATGGCGTTCCTTGAGAAGTTCTTCGGCTCGTTCACGAATCTCACTTCCCATCGCGCTGTTCGCCGCACACACCAGGAGAGCTTCCGGTTGCCGCGCAAGTGTTGCCGAGAAGTGCGTCAAAAATGATCGCCATGCTTCCAAGTTCCTAACGGCAACGTTCCAGCTACTCGCGTCCCATTGTCCGTCTGGTTGATTCCCCTTTAGAAGTTCGCACAGGTCTGAAGTATCAGGAGGGTCCGGGAATGGAAACGGTCTTGCCAACTCTACCGTTTCGGGATTATCGTGCTGCCACGCCTGTCGAAGGGCGTCGGCCCAGCGGTTACCCGCCGCGACCACATCCCGTGCCCAAGTTTCCAGCGTCTGCTGTCGTCGCCATTCATTGTCGATGGCCTGAAGCCACTCAGGGTCACGACGCCGCGCGAGTTCGTAGTCGGTAATCAAATCGAACACGCTGCCGTTCTTGCATTTCTCTTCGATGAATTTCATGTCCGTTAGCAAGTATCGCAGTTCAGGCCACTTCGCGGCCTCACAAAGATGCATTGGCCCGAATTGGACCGCGTACCGTCGCAGTTCGCCGTCCAGGTCGCGCCAATGTATACACAAGTTGGCGAGGGCTTGTCGTGCTTGCTGTGCCTCCCAGTCGACTTTCGTGCATAGAAAGTCAGCGAACGACTGGTGATAGACACGGTAGAACGATCGCCCATCTTCGGACGGGAGTCGACGCAAGTACTCCTCCAGATGGCCGATTCCCGATGCCCAGTCACTTCGCCCCAACGTCCCCGAGGCCAGCGCCAACGAGTCCCAGGCCGGCCCGTGCGTTTCCAGAATCAACCCCGCGACTCTCGACGCCGCATTCAAATGTGCCCGCTCGATCCGTCCCCAGAATTCGTCGTAAATGGCGCGGAGCGGTCCATCCGGTTCCGTGGCCAGACGTTTTAGGAACCCGGCTCGATCCGCCGGTAACAGTTTTTCGCGAATCCAACGACAAATCTCGCGCAGCACCAAGAAGTTACCGGCTCCAAGACGACAGATCTCGTCCAGGATCGTCGAGTCGAGCGATTGCGCGTGGAGCTGGCCGGTGACATACTCCCGCGCGTCGGTCGCGTTGTCGGAGGCGAAGTCCGGTGCGTTCAAGTTCAAACGATGAACGTCTTTCCGGCGAGTTAAGACATTGCTTCGGTCTGGAATCGCACGCGAACTAGCGATGACAAAGACCCCGCGCGGAAGGTGATCAGGCAACGCCTGGTAGGCGGTCAACTCGGCGTCCGTTCGGGCTTCATCCAGCGAGTCGATGAAGATCAATTGTTTGTTCTCGCCGAGCCTGACTGCCACATGCTCGGTCAGCAAACGATGCAGCGCCTGGCCGAGTTCCCGCGGCGACTGCCGGTTCCCAAGCGGGTCGGCATTGTCGATCTCGTGTTGCTTTACCAACTGGTCGTACAACGTGAGTAAGCAGTCCGCTGGTTCCGTCAGGCCCTTGCCGCAG
>JBGTHH010000314.1:0-3793 GCA_041746275.1 Pirellulaceae bacterium
GCCCGAAGTTTTGCCCGCTGCCAACGCAACGTGTGCGTGCTGGTCAATGGTTGCAGGACCGCGGCCGGCTGGCCGTCCTCGTCCGGCCACAGCAGAAAGTTCCCTTGGTTCGGCAGCCGCTGCACCTCCCCGCGATCGTTCATCTCGAAACCGTATCGGAGACGGTCGTTGGTATAGCCAATGCCGTCAACTTCGTAGGAATACTCGACGTCCAATCGGTAGGAAGTCCCGTCCTCCGAGTCGTGGTCGACCTGCATCTCGCTCTTGGTGACAACTCCGGTCACCTCCTTGTAGCTGAGCGAGCCGAACTGCTTGAACAGGCCCCAGGCAGCAATCCCGTCGAACAGCAGTGTCCCTCACATGTGTCCCAATACTCGTCGCCCTACAACCGACGACGAATCAATCACCAACGGCGATTGAATATCGAGCTGCAATCAGTCGTTAGTCCCACGCCGGATGATCTCCAAATTTGTGAGGCGGCTCAAACGATCGAGCTGAGCAAGTTCGACGCTGTCTGGAACGATCAGCGTCCGTAAATTTTCCAGTAGCCAGAGATGATTCAGGCCATCGGCGGTAACGGCGGTGTCGTGGACATCCAACACCTCCAAACTCCAAAGGGTAGCGAGTTGGGCCAACCCCTCGTCGGTGATCGGGTTTCCCCAAAGCGAGAGGCGTTTGACGTTTCCCATCATCCCAACCCACTGCGGTGAAATGCTCTTACCGCTGGGACTCCGCAGTTCGGCGAAGGGCTCCCTTTCCTGGACACGAAGCGTCCAGTGATCCTTGCTGGTCGCCAAGCGATGCTTGGGATCGTATGTCGGCGTCGGAAAGGCCGACGGCTGCGGAGCCAATTCGTAGCGGTCGGATCGCCATCGTTCCCGGTCCCCATTGGCTTGAAGTAATTGGACATCGTCATCGATAAACCAAGCTTTGTAGAGTGGCCGAGCAATGACCTGCAGCGGTTGGCCGCTGTCGATCCGAAAGCAGCCACTTACTGTCGGGAGAGAAACGCACATGGATGGCCGAATAACGGTGTTCTGGGTGGACAACCATAGCCTCCCATTGGTTTACGGCATTTCTAACTGGACGCCCCGGCTCTTCAGTGCCGCTTCCAAGTCCTCCCGACTGGTTTTCCCGGCAATGATCCAGGCGATGGCTAAACCATCGTGAAAGCTGGCTGTCGCTTGTTCGACGCCGTCGATGCGGGTGAGGATGTTGTAGACGCTCAGCGAACAGGCCTTGCAGTCCAGGCCGACAATGGCGAACTCGACTCGCTCCAGCATGTCACGCGGAATCGAGCTCGGTGCCGCAACGCCCAGCGAGTGACCGGATAGGTGCCGAATCCGGTTGTTGAGTCGCTCGATGATTTGCTCGGGCTTGGCGCCGCGAAACAAATCACTCTCGTCGGCATAAGCAATCGTTGCCGATGCGGTCTCGTAGTCCAGATTCAACAGCCTGGCTTCCGGAAACTCCTCCAGCAGGGTGCGAAAGTCCTCGGCGCGCTCTGGAATGAACAAACCGCCGACTTGAAGCTGCACCGAGTGCTCGCTGTCGAAAGTAAACTCAGGAGACGGTTCGGCTACGGGCACCGATTCGACTTTGGCAATCACAGGCGAAGCGATGTCCACCAGCGGTGGAGTCATCATCATCCGACCCATGCCGTGGCTCGCCTCGCGCGCCACGTGTTCGCGCTTTGGCAAATCAGCCGGCCGCTCAATCGTGGCGGCTTCGCCAGTAAACAACGGGCTGCCGATCAACTCATGCACCAACGTGCGAATTCCTCCTCCGTGGGATTCCGTGCGCTGCACGATTTCCTGAATCGCGGCGCGATCGCTGAAACGCACCGAGCGTCCCGTCGCGTAAACCGTGAACTGTTGTGCCAGATTTTGCAGCAGACGCGTCGAATTCGCGGCGATCATGTCCTGGTATTGCCGAACACCGGTAAAGGCGCGGCCATCGGTGAACTCGCCGGAGGAATCGACCGGCGGGCCAAGCCGAAAGCCGATCCCGATCATCGAATCAATCGAACCGCGTGGCGCTGGATCTCCTTCGCCAATCGAGCGGTAACGGTCTCGAAACCCACCGATGACATCGAACGATTCCAGAGCAAAGCCCGGTGGATCGATACGCCGATGGCATGACGCGCACACGTCGTGTTCGCGATGCTTCGCCAACTGCTCTCGGACGGTCGTGGCCCCGCGCACGTCGGGTTCGATTGCCGCGACGTTGGCCGGCGGTGGTTCGGGCGGCTCGCCCAGCAGTCGATCCAAGACGAAGGCGCCGCGAGGAACCGGTGAAGTGGTCGTCCCATTGGCGGTAATCTTCAAGATTGCAGCCTGCGTAAGGAATCCGCCGCGGGGGCAGTCGTCCGGCAGCGGCACCGGGCGAACCTGTGTGCCTCTGACGTCCGCGATGCCGTAGTGCGTCGCCAGTTTTTGATTGATCATCACGAACGGCGATTTCACCAGGTGAGCGGCGTTGAGATCCTGGTCGAGAAGCTCCCGGAAATATGCCCGCGTTTCGGCAACCATCGAGTCCTGAAGGTAGGGGCTAAACTCCGGGTAAAGTTTGTTGTCCGGATCGGTTGCCGCGATATCTTTCAACTTCAGCCATTGGCCGACAAAGTCATTGACAGAGCGCTCCGAACGTGGGTGGCCCAGCATTCGTTCCGTCTCGGCGTGCAGCACTTGCGGCCTGCGCAAGTCACCTGCCGCGGCGTGGCGCATCAACGTTTCGTCGGGCAACGAGTTCCACAGGAAATAGGAAAGGCGGCAGGCGAGCGCATAATCGTCCAGTTTCTCGACCGGCTCAACGTGGTACAGAAAATCCGGCGCGACCAGCGCGTTGCGATAGGCCGCCCGCATCGCTAGCTCGAAACAGCCTCCATGGTCGAGACGGTCGCGCACGATCTCGACGTACTGCCGCCGCACTTCATCCGCGACAGGGCGGCGAAAGAGTTTCGGCAGCAGCGCGGCGAGCAGTCGGTCGGCGTCTCGCAGGAGATCTTTGCTCTCGACCGTCCACAACCCGGGCTCTGGATCCGCGCGGTTCATGCCGGCGCCGATTTGCCGCGTTCGGCTGCGGCGAGGAGGGCGAATGCCTGGCTGCTGTTCGCTCTTGAACTCCGTCATCGGTAGGTCGCCAAACAGCAGCTTGTGAGCCTTCGGCGGCCATGACTCGTACAGCGGGCCTTCGATATCCAGCCAATCGACGGCGATACCCGGTCCGGTGAATTCCATCGCTCGCCGCTTCTTGTAGTAGTTTGCCGCAGGAGCCAGCGAAGCGGTGTTGAACCCGATGATTTCGTTGTGGTTCAGCCAGACGACCAACTCGTGCTCCAGCGATTCGGTGTCCGGGGCGTCAAAGTAGCCCAGGGCATAGCTGGGATGCTGCCCGCCGCGACCGTCACCTGTCAACTGCACGACGGACAGCCGTGCTGCTTCGGTGTCTCGTGCCGGCAGCATCTTGCCCTGGTCCCACTGAAAGCTCCACAGTGAAGTCCGCACGCGATAACGGGCAGGATAAATCGTCACGTGTTCAATGAAGTACGGACTTACCGATTCGTCTTCATGACGAAACAGGCCGACCGCCGCTCCGTTGCGGAACGAACCCCACTGTTCATGGGCTCCCTGATCCAGATGGTTTTGCTCGGCGGCGGGCGGGAAATCAGGATCCGGCTGCTTGTCCTTCAGCAGCAGGCCATCGCCATTCATGAGGATATGGGCGACAAAACCGCCGCGGTTGGCCAGCGAAATACGGCGTCGCTGAATCGTCGGCGGCTCGGGGCGAGTTG
>JBGTHH010000315.1:0-6380 GCA_041746275.1 Pirellulaceae bacterium
GATGGTGGATGGTCTGACTAACAAGCAAATTGCCGTCGAATTAAAAATCAGCTACGAGACGGTCAAAGAGCACGTCCAGCACATCCTGCGCAAAGTCGGTGTGTCCGATCGCACTCAGGCCGCAGTGTGGGCCGTCCGCCAAGGATTGGTTTAAGCGGCCCTGGCATTTTCTCGCTGGAACAGGTCGACTATCTTCGAGCGGCCGTCGGCGAATTCTTCCTCTTGACCCAGATGAGCACCATGAGCAAAGCGACCGACATTTCCATTCGCCAAGTGGCGTACTCCCAGGAGCGCATTCAGTATCGAACACCAATCAAGTTTGGGGGGCGCGTCGTCAACGATGCGGTGCTGCTGAATGTGACGGTCGACGTCGAGACCCGTGATGGTCGTTGCGGCCAGGGCTTCGGTTCGATGCCGATGGGAAACGTGTGGTCGTGGCCTAGTTCCCAACTCACGGGTGAGGTGACGTTGGCCGCACTGCTAGAGTTTGGCACGCAAGCCGTGGCCGCCGCCGGGCAGTATCGCGGCTGGGGACATCCGTTGGAGATCACTCACGAGTTGGCTCACGAGCATCCCGCGTTGAACTCCACTGTGGCTGCGAAACTCGCGTTGTCGGAAGCCATGCCGCGACTCGCGCAACTGGTGGCGGCGAGCCCGCTTGAGGCCGCCATTCACGATGCCTATGGCAAGACATTGGGTCAGAACTCCTACAACTTGCTCGGCGCGGAGTTCGTCAATGCCGATCTGGCGACGTATCTAACGCCGGAGTTTCAAGGCGAGTACCTCGATCAATACACCAGTCGCGAGTGTCAGCCCAGACTGCCGCTCTATCATCTCGTCGGTGCGCTCGACCCACTGACCGATGGCGACGTGACCACTCGTATCAACGATGGGCTGCCGGAGACATTGGGTGAGTGGATCGAGGCGGAAGGATTGACCCATCTGAAGATTAAGCTCAACGGCGACGATTTGCCGTGGGATGTCGACCGTGTGGCCGCCGTGGAACAAGTCGCGTGTGCCGCCCAAGCGCGGCGCGGCACCACGACGTGGCATTATTCCCTGGACTTCAACGAGCGCTGCGCGAACGTCCAATACGTGCTCGACTTCCTCGCCCGGCTTGAGGAGAAATCACCCGCGGCACTCCGACGCGTGCATTACATCGAACAGCCGACGCATCGCGACTTGCGGGCGAACCCGGAGAATCGCATGCACGAGGCGGCTCGGATCAAGCCTGTGGTGATCGACGAATCGTTGATCGATCTGGAGAGTCTTTTGTTGGCGCGCGAGCAAGGCTATTCCGGTGTGGCGTTGAAAGCCTGCAAGGGTCACAGCGAAGCGTTGCTAATGGGAGCCGCCGCACAGAAATACGGCTTGTTTCTGTGCGTTCAGGATCTTACCTGCGTCGGTGCCTCGCTGCTGCATTCGGCTAGTTTAGCCGCCCGTATTCCCACCGTGGCCGCGATCGAAGGAAACGGTCGTCAATATTGCCCATTGGGAAATCGCGGCTGGGACGAGCGTTTCCCGGGCATGTTCCGGATCACCGACGGAACGGTTGCCACACACGAGCTGAATGGCCCCGGACTGGGCTTCTAATCCACTTCGAGCCTGTGAAAAATGGGACTGGCTCCGACCGGATGTCGGTGTTTTACAAAGACTTCGCGTAGCTGCGAGGTGCCTGTCCCAATTTTTCCACAGCCTCTCCGGGAAGCTTTCACCTCCCCAATAGGTCTGGCCGAGCGTAAGCTGACTTTGCTTTGTGGAGTGGAAACTTGTTAGAATAAGGCCACATTGACGAGGCCGCTCACAACTCGGTTTCGTCTCCGCCCGCCCCGCCTCCCACCCTGATCACACCATCGCTCACCACGCCATGCTAAAGAACGTATTCTTCCCAGCAGTCCTTCTGCTACTCGCCTTTCACACGGCGACGTTTGCCGCCGACCAACTCACCTTCGAGCAGGACATTCGCCCAATCTTCAAGGCTTATTGTTTGGACTGTCACGGCGCGACGGACGATTTGAAGGGCGGGCTCGATCTGCGCCTGCGTCGCTTCGCGGAACAGGGCGGCGAAAGTGGCACCGCGATCGTCCCAGGCGATGCCGACAAGAGCTATCTCGTCGCGCGTCTGGTCAGTGGCGAGATGCCGCCTGGCGAGAAGAAGCTTTCCGCCGCACAGATCGATACGATTCGGCGTTGGATCGCTGACGGAGCGGCGACCGCAAGCCCCGAGCCCGAGACACTTGATCCTGGCATTGGGATTACGCCCGCCGAGCGTGCCTTCTGGTCGTTTCAACCGATTCGACGACCTGACGTTCCGACGTTTCCTACCGATGAACAAATCGCCTCACCCATCGATGCGTTCATCCTCGCCAAGCTGAAGGCGCACGAGTTATCGTTCTCACCGGCGGCCGACAAGCTGACGCAGCTAAAGCGGGCCTACTTCGCACTAACCGGATTACCTCCCACACCGGAACAGATCGCGGCCTTCCTCGCCGATGAATCGCCGGAGGCGTACGCGAAGGTGATCGACACGTTGCTCGAATCGCCTCGTTATGGCGAACGGTGGGCGCGGCATTGGCTGGACGTCGCGGGCTATGCCGACACGGAAGGCTACACCAACGCGGATGCCGATCGCCCTTGGGCATATAAGTATCGCGACTATGTGATCAAATCCCTGAACGATGGCAAGCCTTTCGATCAGTTCATTCAGGAACAACTGGCCGGCGACGAAATGGTGCCGCTACCCCATGCGAATCTCGCTCCCGAACAAATCGAAAAATTGGTCGCCACCGGCTTTTTAAGGATGGCGGCGGATGGAACCGGCAGCGGCTCGAACGACGATGTCGCCCGCAACCAAACGATCGCCGATACGCTCAAGATTGTGTCGACCTCGCTGCTGGGACTGAGTGTCGGTTGTGCCCAGTGTCACGACCATCGGTACGATCCGATTCCACACAAAGATTATTACCAATTGCGAGCCGTGTTCGAGCCCGCGCTGAATTGGAAGCAATGGCGCACGCCGCCACAGCGATTGATTTCGCTGTATACCGACGCGAATCGAGCCCAAGCGGCCGAAGTCGAAGCCGAAGCGCAGACGATCGCGGCCGAGCGCGGCGCGAAACAAACGGCTTACATCGCCGAGGCATTCGACAAGGAGTTGCAAAAGTACGACGAGGCCTTGCGAGCGAAGTTGCGCGACGCTTATTCGACGCCCGCGGATCAACGCAATGACGCCCAGAACGCGTTGCTGAAACAGTATCCGGCCGTCAACATCTCGCCGGGTACGCTGTATCAGTACAATCAGGCCGCAGCCGACGAACTCAAAAAGTACGACGAGCGGATTGCCGAAACTCGAGCGAAGAAGCCCGTGGAAGAGTTCATGCGCGTGCTGACGGAGCCTGTCGGAGAGCCTCCCGAGACGCATCTGTTTCATCGCGGCGAATTTCGTGAACCCAAGGAAGCCGTCACTCCGGCGGAGTTAACGATCGCGAGCGAGCCTGGCAAGCGCGTCGAGATCGCGTCGGTCGATACCTCAATCCCCACGACGGGTCGGCGGTTGGCGTATGCTCGATGGCTGACGAGCGGCGAGCATCCGCTAGTAGCTCGGGTGCTCGTGAACCGTGTCTGGTTGCATCACTTTGGTCGCGGCATCGTCGGCACGCCCGCCGATTTCGGAGTCTTGGGCGAGCGTCCATCTCATCCGGAATTGCTGGACTGGCTGGCCAGCGAGTTCATGGCGAGCGGCTGGAACTTGAAGCAACTGCACAAACTGATCATGACTTCGACGGTCTATCGTCAATCTTCCCAAGCGACCTCTGCGGGCTTGGCCACGGATGCCAGCAACACACTCTATTGGCGCATGCCGATTCAGCGACTCGACGCCGAGGCGTTGCGCGATCGCACGTTAGCCGCCAGTGGCACGCTCGTGGATAAGCTGTACGGCGCGCCAATCAACATCAAGGCCGATGATACCGGCCAAGTCATCGTCGATGGCGACGAATCTCGACGCAGCATCTATATCCGCGTGAAGCGGACCCAGCCTGTGGCGATGCTGACGGCGTTCGACGCGCCCGTGATGGAAGTGAACTGCGAACGCCGTTCGTCCTCGACGGCGGCCACGCAAGCGTTGATGATGATGAACAGCGAGTTCGTGCTCGGTCACGCGCGGAAGGTCGCCGAACGCGTTCGCGCGACTCCAGAAGCGGAAACGTCCCCGGCACAAATCGCCGTCGCTTGGCGCATCGCGTTCTGCCGTGAACCTCGCGACGAGGAAGTGTCTGCCGCCGCGACTTTCCTTGAGCAACAAGCTGCGTATCTGCAGGCACACCCGATTCCCGACAATCAAGATCCGACGCTGCATGCGCTAACGAATCTGTGTCAAGTGTTACTGAGCTCCAATGAATTTCTCTACGTCGACTAACGAAGTGAACCCATGATGAATACCGCGAATACGCGACGCGAATTTCTGGCCCGCAATGCGCTGGGCGTCGGCGGCCTGGCCTTGGCGTGGCTGCTCCAAGAAGACAATCTGCTGGCGAATCCGGCGACGATTCCCCAGGCTCCACCGACATTCGATATGAAGCCCAAGTTGCCGCCCCATCCGCGCCAAGCCGAAGCGATGATTTCGCTGTTCATGCATGGTGGCCCTTCTCACATCGACCTGTTGGATCCCAAGCCCGAACTGACCAGATACAGTGGCACCGAGTATGCCGAAGACGTTCAATTCAGCTTCGTCAACCGAGCCAGCAAGACGTTGTTTGGCAGTCCGTGGCGATTTCAAAAGCACGGCGAATGCGGAACGGAGGTCTCGGAGCTGTTGCCGCATTTCGCGAAGATCGTGGACGACGCCTGCGTCATCCGTTCGATGCATACGGGACACAACGGTCACGAGGTCTCCATTCGCTATTGGCAAAGCGGCATTCCCGCGGTGCTGGGGCGGCCCACGCTGGGAGCGTGGTTGACATACGCACTGGGTTCGCAGTCGCAGGACTTACCGGCCTATATGGTGCTGACCGATCCCGGAGGACATCCCGTTGATGGCGTCAACAATTGGACGAACGGTTGGATGCCGCCGCTGTTTCAAGGTACCGTGTTGCGACCGAACGAGCCCCGCATCCTGAACCTGCAACCGCCGCAACACTTGAAGGGTGAATTGCAGCGGCAGAATCTCGCATTTCTCGCGCAGTTGAATCAAGCGCATCTCGAACGCCACCCCGGCGAGAACGATTTAGAAGCACGGATCGCCAGTTACGAGTTGGCCGCGCGCATGCAAACTGCCGCGACCGAAGCGCTGGATATCTCCGGCGAAACGGAGGCGACGCTACGACTATACGGCATCGATCAGCCCGACACAAAGGAATACGGCACGCGCTGCTTGATCGCGCGACGTCTGGTGGAGCGCGGCGTACGGTTCGTCCAACTCTTCCTGGGCGGGCAACCATGGGACAACCATAGCAGCATCAAAACCGGACTTGCCGCCGTGTGTAAGCGAACCGACCAACCCGCCGCTGCCTTGGTTCAGGACCTCAAGCAGCGCGGTATGCTCGATGCGACGCTCGTCCACTGGGGCGGCGAGATCGGCCGATTGCCGGTTACCGAGAACCATGGTACCGCCGAGACGCAAGGTCGCGATCACAACGGACAAGGCTTCAGCAGTTGGCTGGCCGGCGGCGGTGTGAAGGGGGGCATGACCTATGGCGAGACGGACGAGTTTGGACATCGCGCCACCGTGAACAAGGTGACACCTAACGATCTGCAAGCCACGTTGCTCCATCTGTTTGGCTTGCGGCAAGAGCAACTCAGCTTCCGTTACAACGGCCGCGAACAGCATTTGACCGACGGCCGGGAATGTCGTGTCGTCGACGAGATTCTGGCCCGGGCTTAGAGGCAGTAAGGAAGCAAGAGTTGAAAGTGGGTGAGTTGATCGCTTCGAGAATTTCAAACACGGAGATCGCCTGCCGCGCCAATCTTTTTACCCTACATGTTTCTGCCTTTAGTCAATGGCAGAAAAATGAATGGCAGAAACATAATTGACAGGGGCATTCCCGGCCGCGACACTGATAGGCATCTCTCGGTACGCTCCGTCCTCAGGCCGTGCTTATGTCGTCGGTCACCCCCAGCGAGGCTCCGTTGTTGCAAGGAAAACGCGTCGCCTTCGTGGGCAAGTTGGGTGGGGTCACGCGACGTGAGGCCCAACAATTGGTGCGCGATCAAGGCGGACTGTTGGTCGCGAAAGGGAATGCCGACGTCGATTTGATCGTCATTGGAGCCGACGAACTGCCGCTGGTCGAGGAAGGAGAGCTTTTGGACGCGGAAATCCACGCGGCCGCTGGCGAGGGACGTCTGGAAATCATCTCCGAAACGCAGCTTTGGCAACGCTTGGG
>JBGTHH010000316.1:0-5158 GCA_041746275.1 Pirellulaceae bacterium
CGCAGCCCGGGCGCGGCCTTGCGCGCGGCCTTCTGCATGACGGTGATGAGGCCGGAATGGCTGACCATGGCTTCCGATCAGTCCGCGCGGCGGACGTAGGTCTGCTCGTAGACGTCGACGACGATCCTGGTGCCGGCGCTGATGTGCGGCGGGACCATGACGCGGACGCCGTTGTCGAGGATAGCGGGCTTGTAGCTCGAGGAGGCGGTCTGGCCCTTCACCACGGCGTCGGCCTCGACGATCTCGGCTTCGATCGTGTCGGGGAGCTGCACCGAGATCGCCCGCTCGTTGTAGAGCTCCATGATCACGTCCATGCCGTCCTGCAGGAAGGCGGCGGCGTCGCCGAGCAGGTCGGCGGGGAGCGTCACCTGCTCGTAATCGGCCTTGTCCATGAAGGTGAGCGCGTCGCCGTCGCGGAACAGGAACTGGAAGTCCTTGGTGTCGAGCCGGACGCGCTCGACCGTCTCGGCCGAGCGGAAGCGGACATTGTTCTTGCGGCCGTCGATGAGGTTCTTCATCTCGACCTGCATATAGGCGCCGCCCTTGCCGGGCTGGGTGTGCTGGATCTTCACCGCGCGCCAGATCCCGCCTTCATATTCGATGATGTTGCCGGGACGAATGTCCACGCCGCTGATCTTCATGGGGTTGCTCGCTGGATTTTGAGAGGTTGGCGGGGCTTTAGCGGGGCGGCTCGCTTGCCGCAAGCGGGGGGTAGGGATTGACCGGCCGGCCCTGCCACGGGCGTTCGTCCGGCCCCATGAGATGGGCGAAGTGTTGATGGACCGTTAGATAACCGTCATAGCTAATATCTCGTAGCCCCGCGGCGACAACTCGGAAATCCACGCCGCCATCTTCCCACAGTGGAATGTGATGAAAACGCACGGGTCCCCGGCACCATGTGTCCAATTCCTCGGGGCCGAACGGATCGAGTCGATGGTTCTGCACATAGGCGTTCAGCAGATGAGGGCGAAGTCGACGGAGCGCCGTCACATCGTAGGGCTCGCCACACAACATGAGATTCGCCGGCTCGTAGATCAATCCAAAGTTCGGGCGATCGATCGCGTGCAGTACTTCGAGGGTACGATCGATCTGCTCGAACAGTGTCGTCGTGTGGCATTGATGAGCGAGCCGAACTCCGCATTCCGCGGCACGATTCGCCGCTTCGCGAGCGAACGGGATATCCGACTCATGCTTCAAGCACACGCGAATCAGGTCACAGCCTAACGCCGTGGCCACATCCAGACTCGGGCCGATGTCGCGCAGGCTGCGTGGACCATCGTCATTGTTCAACGGGACGTCGAAATCCGCCGTGACCATCGAGACGACAAGTCCAGCTTGTTCTACTTGCTCGCGGATGCGGTGAAGTTCCTCCGGAGAAGTCTGAACTCCGGCCGCGCTGGCCCTCATGCAGATTGCCGCGTAACCGTTCTCGGCGGCCAAACGCAGGATCTTCGACAAGGGAACGTTGAGTCTTGTCTTGCAAGCCGCTTCAGCGATGCGAACGGAAAGGGACAACTTCAAGGCGATACTCCTGGTCGAAAGTAGACGAAGCGTACTCGACTTATTCAATCCGAATCGAGCGGTGGCTTTCGAAGGTGCGGCCGTGCATGTCGACCGTGCGGATGCGGATCAGATGTAGGCCCGCATCGAGTCCTTCGGGCAACTGGCCATGCCAGAGGTGCGTCGAGGGTTTGGGTTTGGACATGGCTCGCCAAGGCTTATCCGCCGTGTTCTCCTCCCGTTCAAACAACGCGACGTAGGCGGGGTCCCGCTCGACGCGTCGCTGCATTTCCACCCAGTCGCCAGCACCGATGCGCATCGCGACGGATGACCGTTCCGATCCATTGAAGACGTTCACGAACACATCCGTACCCGCCGCATCGGCAAGCGACACCAACTCGGGTGCGGACACGTGCATCTGCCAATTGGCGGGGCGGCCGGCGGCCTTAAAGTCCAGCGTGTACGTGTGGCCGTCGAACGTGATGATCGAATAGCCATTGGGAGCGCCATCGGCCATCGTCGCATGGGGAATGCCTCGTTCATCCGGCGCGCCGCTCCACCAACTTCCGCTGACGGTGACATTGATGATGTGATGATGCGGTTCCGGACCTTGCCAGCCATCGGCTTTCGTGATGAAGCGGTGCTCGTGATGATGCGTGTGGCCGGAAATCGAGATACAGAAGGGCCGCTGTTCGATCAAACGATACAGTTCCTGGCGGTCGCGAACATCGACCAACGGGATGTGCATCATCAACACCACCAGTTGGTCCCGCGGGATTTGCGCCAGATCCTCGCGGATGAAATCCATTTGTTTCTGACCGAGCCCGCCTCGGTACTGCCCCTTCTCGGCCCCATCGGCCACGAACCACTCGATATCGTCGAGCACCAGGAAGTGAACCTGCCCGTAGTCGAAGGCGTAATATGACGGACCAAAATGACGCTCGAACGTTTCGTCCGAGAGGTGATCGTGGCGGACGTCCATATTGATGTCGTGGTTGCCGATCACGTTGTACCACGGGATGCCCAACAGCGCGATCGCGCGGGCCTGCGGCTCGAACATCGTCAAGTCGTCGAAGACGATGTCCCCCAGCGTCACGCCAAATGCGGCCTTGGTCCCGATCAATTCCTCGACGACATCGTGGGCGATATAGTCCACCTCCCTCTGATCACGTGGCTGCGGATCGCCGAACAGCAGGGCTTGGAATACTTCCGGTTCGTCTTGCGGGTACAACGGAAAGTCGATCGAATCCGGTAACGGCCCTGTGGGTTCGACACCGGCGTACTTCAAGGGAGGCGAACCAGCCGGTTTATGAATGTAGTAGAACTGCGGCAGCATGTGCTCGTTCAACGGCGTGCGCCAACCACGCGGCTTGATCACGAAGATGATATCGTCACTACCGACCGGCAATTCATAGCGTCCCTGGTCATCGGTGAAGACAATATCATTTCCATTGGAAACGCGGATGTTCGCGAGCACTCGCTCTCCCTCGTCGCGTTGGCGGTTACCGTTTGCGTCGTGAAATACAAAGCCACGAGCTATCTGTGGTGGCGTTTCGGCGGAAACCAACGGTGCCAAGCTGGCGCGGAAGAACCACGCTGCGACGAGTGTCACGGCGAGCGGAATCAGGAGCCAACGTTTCATATATCGGATGCCTTTCGATCGGACGACTCCGCGGGATGACTTGTAGTCGCCGCGAGGAATGGCAGGTTCTCCTGTCGAATCCTCGCTGCCGCCTCGTCGTACAAAAATGGTAGAAACGCGTAACGGGAGCCGGAAGTTACGGGGGTTGCTTCGTGAAGCAGCGAGCATGAGAATACCACCGCGCCGCCTGCGGGAACCGTGTACCGTTGGCGGCCAAACTCGGGGAAGCCCAACAGCCCTCCCTCGTATTCACCCGTATTGAGATTGAGCGAGACGGCGAAACGTCGATATGCCGTTCCCTTGGTGGTATTGTCTCGATGCGCGCGAAAGTGCCCGCCGGTGGCACTGTCATAACAGGCGACAATGTATCGTTCGATCCGCGTGGCGCGGAACTGAAACGCTCGGTGAATCTCCGGCACCAAGCGATCGTGAATCCGAAACATACAGGCGTTTCGTAATCGCTCATCGAGTATCTCCTGATCTCGTCGGCGCTTGTGCCCATAATCGTGAACCGTGACCGTCTGACCCTGCACGTCCCGCATAAAGCCCGATTCCTCGCCACCGCGATCCTCGTAGTATTGGATCAGCGCACGACACAGCTCTGGCTCGAAGATGCGCGGGACAATCAAGATCGGCGCGGGAACGTCGCTCAGGGTGGCGGGCTTCAAGGGTGGCAAGGTCGCCACGAGACGCATGACGGTGGCGACATGCTGCTGGGCGGAGGATGAGAAGGGGACGATGCCCACCACGCGTAGCCGTTCATCGAGGACGAAGGTTCGCGGCGCATAGGCCACTTCACCTGCGTCCTCGTCTCCCACCACTCCGTACAGTCGGCTGACCCGACGATCAGAATCCCAAAACAAGTGCATCCCCGGCAAATGTTCCTCAACCCGCGACAGCGCCTCGTCTTGGGGATCGACACTGACACCGAAGAAACTGATGTCGTAGTCATCAAAGGCATCGCGCCGCGCGTGGAACGCTTCCAGCGTTTGTCGAGTGGTTTCCTCAGCCGTCGACCCAAAGAAACTGAGGACGATATAACGGCCGGCGACCGTGTCAAAGTGAAATCGCGGGTTGACAGGCGAGCGACACACGAACCAGGGCGCGGGCTGTCCGGGATGTAGTTGGGCCGTTCCCATGTCGCGGTTACCGAACATCCTCGCTAACGAATGTTCGCCTGTGAGCGTTCCACTTGGATTCGCTGAACCAGCCATTCCGGCTCGGCGATTGGATGCGCCCCGCGCGGGAGCGACTCGGTTGGTTACAGTCCCTTCACGTGAGACGAAAAACTTCGTGCGCAGTTTACAAGAGATTGCCGATCATGGCAAAGCTTTTATCGATTACACTCCGAGGCTGTGAAAGAATTGGGACAGGCACCTCGCAACTACGCGAAATCTTTGCAAAACACCGACATCCGCTCGGAGCCAGTCCCATTTTTCACTGCCTCTCCCCTCAGCGCGGCGGCAGCAAGCGAGATTGCCAACATCACCGCGACCGATGACAATAATACCTTCGAGTGGCGTCGGCAAGGTCGCGTAGCCTGATGCTAGGCACCGGATGCCTCGACCATGTCGTACAACTCTCTTGGTATGGTGAAACCGTTTGATGATCAACCGAGTCAATATCAAGAACTTCAAGGCGATTCGGGAGGCGGCGATCGACCTGACCCAGATTCACTTGCTGATTGGGATGAATGATACGGGCAAGACGAGCGTCCTCGAGGCGATTGCCGCGATTTGCCGGAGCGTCGAACATGACTGCGAGAACAGTTTCTTAGGACGCTGGCAGGGGCGTGAACTGGTTCATTCATCCGCCACAGACCCAACCTGCGAGATTTCGGTCGAATTGCATTCCGACTCCGAGAGTCTCGAATCCCAGAACCTTTCCTACCGCATACAAGCTGAATTTCCCTCGGCGGCGCGACAGGCACTGTGGAAGTCGGTGGAGGCTACTAGAGGTTCCGATCCGTTCGATATGCGAGTTAATCCCAGCCATACAGTGACGTCGTATGCCAGG
>JBGTHH010000317.1:0-4703 GCA_041746275.1 Pirellulaceae bacterium
GGCGTCACGAGGTCGAATGGGCTCGTCAAAGATGTAGGCCAGCAGACTTGCTAGTTGGGGATCAGGCACCACGCGGTTCCCTAGTACGAGCGAATGGTTTGTGCGATCTATCGTTCTAACGCAAGGCTGGCCGTTAATCCAGGACGGCAGCGGCAATCGCAGTCAGTTAGCGGAACGGCGCAAACCGTCCGGTCTCGCAAAACCGGTGGGTTTGCGCCCAACCGCTACTTACGAATTGCGGAACCTATTTGGGGACGGTTCCTAAACGAATCTCCAGAGCCGTCAGCCGCAGGCTATCTGTCCGACGTAGTGTCCACGCGGTAAAACAAGGCCGTTGGTGCAACTTCGACTTGGGTATGGATTCACGCATGATAACACCTACCAGTTCGCCCGCGTTGTCGGGTCGCGTCGCTGTCGTGACGGGAGCGGCTAGCGGCATCGGGCGAGCGACCGCGCTGTTGCTTGCCGAGCACGGCGCTCGCGTATTTGTTGGCGATTACGCCCCGTTGGCGGAGAACGTCGCGGAGTTTGCTCGTTGGGGGATCACCTCCCTGACGTGCGACGTACGTGTGGAAGCTGATGTCCGTGAAGTGATCGACACCGCCGTGCATAGCGGCGGCATCGATATTCTCGTTAACAACGCGGGGATCGCTTTGGTCAAACAGATTCCCGACGTGACGGAGGAGGAATGGGATGCGTGTCTGGACACCAATCTCAAGGGAGCCTTTCTGGCCTGCAAGCACGCGATTCCCCACATGCGCGCGCGGGGTGGCGGCGCGATCGTCAATATGTCCAGCAACGCGGGGCTGCTGCCGCGCGCCCACGATCCGGTCTACTCGACCAGCAAGGGCGCGCTGATCGCGCTGACCAAATGCCTCGCGCTCAGCCACAGCGTCGATCGCATTCGCGTCAACGCGGTCTGTCCCGGTCCGGTCGGAGAGACGCGGATGATGAACGCGGATCTCGACAAGGCCGTGAATCGAGCCGCGACGATCCAACAGTTTATCGCCGCGAGTCCCTTGGCGCGGGCGTACGAGCGCATGATCTCGCCGCGCGAGGTGGCCGAGGCGGTGTATTATCTTGTCAGCGATGCAGCGCTGATGATCACCGGGACGTGTGTGGCCATCGACGGCGGCAAGGCACTCGGCGTGCCACCGGCCGGTTGAACATTACGCTCGTTGAAGACGGCGGCAAACTCGCGGAGGGAACTGGCACAACATGACGATGTCTTTATTCGAGCAATCCGAGGGAGCCAATCTTCGCGCGGTGCAACCACTGGCCGCACGGATGCGTCCCCGCACGCTCGATGAATTCGCCGGGCAGCAACACTTTCTCGGTGAAGGCAAGTTGTTGCGGCGGCTACTGAAGGCGCAGCGACTTGGTTCGGTGATCTTTTATGGGCCGCCCGGGACCGGTAAGACCACGCTCGCCCAGTTGCTGGCGACGGAAACCCGCAGCCGCTTTCGCCAACTGAGCGCCGTGACCAGCGGCGTCAAGGACCTGCGGGAAGTCCTACAGGAGGCCCGCGATGAAGCCGCCACCGGCGGACGGCGCACGTTGTTGTTCATCGACGAGATCCATCGCTTCAACAAGACTCAACAAGACGCGTTGCTGCCCGATGTCGAGGACGGCATCGTGACATTGGTGGGAGCGACGACGGCCAACCCGTTCTTCGCCGTGGTCAACGCTTTGGTTAGCCGTAGTCAGATTTTTCAGTTCCAACCACTCTCGCCCGACGAGATCAAGACGTTGCTGCGTCGCGCGCTGGCCGATCGCGAACGGGGTCTCGCCAAGTACGACGTGCGGATGGACGACGAGGCGTTGGAGTTTCTGGCCGAGGTCTGCGATGGCGACGCGCGGCGGGCCTTGACGGCGTTAGAGATCGGCGTGTTGTCGAGCGACGAGCGGCCGGTTCACTTCACACGTCCGCTGGCGGAAGAGTCGGTGCAGCGTAAGGCTGTAGTCTATGACGCGACCGGCGACGCGCACTACGATGCGGCCAGTGCGTTGATCAAGAGCATTCGCGGTAGCGATCCCGACGCGGGAGTGTATTGGCTGGCTTGCATGCTTGAGGCGGGCGAGGATGTGCGGTTTCTCTGCCGACGGTTAGTGATTCTAGCGAGCGAGGATGTGGGCAATGCCGATCCGCAGGCCCTGCCGCTGGCGGTCGCCGCCCAGCAAGCCTGCGAATTCGTAGGGCTGCCCGAGTGCCAGTTGATTCTGGCGCAGACCGTCGCGTATCTCGCCTGCGCCCCGAAGTCCAATGCGTCCACGCTGGCCATCGGTGAAGCGTTACAAGACATTCGCGAAGGCCGAGTGCAGCCCGTACCGGTGCATCTGCGCGATGCGCACTATGGCGGGGCGCGGCAACTGGGACATGGCGAGGGGTACGAATACTCGCATGACTCGGCCGATGGTGTGGCGGCGCAGGATTACTTGGGGGTCGAGCGGACGTATTATCGACCTGTGGATCGCGGCTTCGAGAAGGAACTCGCCGAACGACTCGTCACCATTCGCGGGAAACTACGCGAGGGTCGGCCAGCGTCGCCCGGCGCGGACGCATAACTTCATCCTGAGGATCATCACGATGCCAGAAACGTCACTGTTACCCGCCGGTTGGCAAGTACCCGGATTGTTTCGCCGCCGGCTCGGCGCGCGTGTGGGCCGACAGCGGATGATGGTAGCCGATGGGCATTTGCTGTTGGTGCTCCACGCGCCGCCTAAGCCGGACGATGTGGCACGTCATGGTAGGTTCTTTTGGCGCTCGCCCGAAGGCAACTGGACCTCGAACGAACAAGGAACTGGTATTCACGCGTTGAACAAACACTTGGATCAGTTCGAGGAGATCATCGCCGACCTCGATCGGCGCGAGGAGGCGGCGACCACGGCGGACGATTACTTTGCGGTGCTGGAACGACTCGCTCCGATCTATCGCTCGATGCGAAACACCCATCAGACGCTAGACGACGCCCGCAAGCAGTGTCCCGATTATCACGATCTGATCGATATCCGCGATCGAGCGTATGGCATCGAACGGACTGCGGAGTTGTTGTTCGAGGAGACCAAGAATTCGCTCGACTACGCGGTCGCCAAACGTGCGGAAGAGCAGGCTCGGGCGAGTCAACGGGTAGAGGCCGCGGCACATCGCCTGAACGTGCTAGTGGCTCTCTTCTTCCCGATCGCCACGTTGTCGGCGGTGTTGGGCATGGATCTGCAAACGGTCGCCGCGGTAATGGGCATGGACCTCGACGAGTTATTAGCTCGCGGCTTGACTCCCATGATCTTGTTCGGCGTGCTCGTCATCGGCTTGTTACTGGGGTTTGTGCTGATGGCGATCATCGCTCGCCCGTCCCCCTCGCCACCCCATCACCCCCGCCAACCCGATAAGAAGTCGTGAGCGACGGCGCTCCAACGAAACACGCGACCTTGTCACGCCGCCAAGAGATGATTGCGTAGTTCCACGACCGTCTGCATCTCGCCTTGTACGGTTTGCGACAGGACGCCCGACTGGTCAATGAGCACCTTCACCGCCAAAGTCATGGCCTTTTCGCTGGTCCCAGCAGCCTCTTTGTCGAGTGACGGGTCAGCCTGGGGCTTGATTCCCTTGAGGCTGCTTTGGACCTGCTTGACCAATCGCGACTTCACGCCGACCTCGAGTTCCACGGCATCCAGTGCCTCGAGAAGCGGCTTGTTATCGGGTTTCGGCGGCGCGTCGGTCGGTTTCGTGGTCGTGCCACTGGTTAACGCCTCCGAAGATAACTTCGTCGCGATCTTCCAGGTCTGCTGGGCCTTGTTGAATTCCTCCCAGGCGGGACCTTCGGCAAGTCGGTCGAGTTCGGCCAGTGCGCCTTCGAGCCGGCCGGCTTCCGGTTCTTGCAACTTGCCTTCCGCGACCGCTCGCCGTTTGAGTCGCGTCCACGATTGCAAGCTCAGCGTCAGATCCTCGGGAACCCACTTGGGCGCTTCGTCCAGCTCACGATAGAGCTTCAAGTCGTCGGAGTAGAATGTCTCGAGATAGTTGACCACTTTGTCGACGTCGGTGTCCTTGTCTTCAAACGACGCGTCGGTCAGATTGCAGGCTCGTAACGCATTGCGGGCCAAGGGATCGCCGAGCGACGTGGCACCCCAGGCGATGGCGTACTTGGCTAGCGACGGATTCAGCTTACGTGCCTGCAGGCCCAGCTTGCGGTTGTTCGGATTGCGCAGGGCCTGCGCGGTGACGACCCAGGCCTTCTCGAGGTCTTCCTGCCGGTAATGTTTGCGGGCGATCTCTTCGAGTTTGGCACCCGCCGTCGCGGCGGCATCCAAGCCCAGCCCGACCGGTGCCGCGACGCCGCTGAGCTTGACCACTTCGGCGGCCAACTGCGCCGCGGCGAACAAGGCCTGAGCGGAGTAGTGGATGAGCTGTTCGGTCTGATTGCGGACAAAGTTCGCTGCTGAGCTCGACAGAGAACTTTGGGCCGCTTCCAGATCGTCTTGATTCTGAGCCCAGCGATATAGCTGTTGGGCGCGCAGGCCGGCGGCATGCAATTGGGCCGCTAGTTTGATACCGGCCGAGACCGCCCCGAGCGCCGGAACGAACTTCGCGAGGAACGCCGTACCTCCTTGGGAGATCTGCGTCGCCAATTCCAAGACCATACGATCGCGCTGAAGTGCCTGACCAGCCCGGATTGCGACTTCTACGGCGCGCTGTTCGCGCTCAG
>JBGTHH010000318.1:0-5378 GCA_041746275.1 Pirellulaceae bacterium
GTTCTATCAGCGGAAAGAAGTCAAGGATGTCATCGGCTACCTGCACTTGATCAACAATCCCAAGAACGATGTGGCATTTCAACGCATCGTCAACACGCCTCCGCGACGCATCGGCAAGACCACCATCAAGAAGCTCGCACAACAGGCTCGCCGTCGCGGCGTCGCGCTACTCGAGGCGGCGCGCGAAGCGGGTCTAATTGACGGGCTCAACAAACGTGCCGCCGCGGATGTGGCCGCCTTCGTATCGCTCCACGATCGACTCAGTTTGCTCGCCCATCGACCTATCGAAGAAATCGTCGCTCAGGTCTTGAGCGCGGCCGGTTACAACGAGTGGTTGCAAAATTCATCCAACGAAGACGACATCGAACGCTTGGCGAACGTTCAGGAATTGCTCATCGCGGCCCGTGAGTTTGACGAACAGCATCCGGGCGAAGACCACCTCGAGGAATTTCTCGAACAAGTGGCGTTGGTCAGCGATACCGACGACTGGGAAGGCGCAACGGACAAGGTGTCGTTGATGACATTGCACGCGGCCAAGGGGCTGGAGTTCCCCGCGGTCTTTCTCACCGCAGTTGAGGAAGGGATGTTGCCTCACGAACGTAGCCGCGAGGACCCCGATCAACTAGAAGAAGAGCGACGCTTGCTGTTTGTTGGTATCACGCGGGCCATGGAGGAGTTGCAGTTGAGCTACGCGGCCTACCGCTTCTTCCGAGGCAGTTCGCGGATGACGATTCCTAGCTCGTTCCTGATGGAACTGCCTCGAAATGAGATGGAGGTACATGCCCCCGGGACACCTCAACGCGCCGTGATGGACGATGGCGCAGGGTATCAGTTCGATCACGATCCGGAGTGGGACGATCACGATGATGATATCCACTTCGAGGATGACATCCAGCATGAACCGGTGTTCAACGAGAGCCCACCGAGCCGCAGCGTCGAGACTGTATCGCGAGTCGTCACTGCGGCCGACCTGCTCGATAACGCCACGCGTGCTTTGGTGAAGGTGCCACCAGATCAATTCGACCAAGGCATGCTCGTCTCCCATCCCGAACATGGCTTGGGCAAGATCCAGGCGGTCAGCGGAAGTGGCGTGAAGCGTGCCGCGACGGTACAGTTCTTTGATTCCGCGCGCGAACGTCGCTTTATCCTGATCCATAGTCAGCTTCAACCTGTCAAATCACCCGACTCATGAGCACGGCTTATCCGAAGATCGCCCAATTGAAAACCGTCGAGGCACTGCGGGCGCGGCTGGCGGAGTTGGGTTTGGACTTGCCGCTGGACGACGCCATCGCCTCGGCTCAGGACGGTTCGCCACTGGCGGAACCGATCGTTGTGGGCGGTTATCGCGTGGGGAATCGTTGGTGTATCCATCCGATGGAAGGCTGGGATGCGCAGCGCGATGGTTCGCCCTCGGAGTTGACTCTCCGACGTTGGCGGAATTTTGGGCTCAGCGGAGCCAAGTTGATTTGGGGCGGTGAGGCCGCGGCCGTGCAGCCCGATGGTCGCGCGAATCCACAGCAGACACTGGCGATTCCCGAGAATCTCGCGGGCTTGCGGCAACTGCTCGACACGTTGCTCGACGCGCATCGCGAGCGTTTCGGGAACACCGAGGATTTGTTAGTGGGCCTGCAACTCACACACTCGGGGCGCTTCTGCCGACCGAATTCCCATGCGCTCGAACCGCGGATCGCCTACCATCATCCGCTGTTGGATGAGAAGTTTGGAATCGATCCCGACGATGCATCCGTGGTGTGGACGGATGCCGATCTCGAACGGCTCATCGATCGCTACGTCGCCGCCGCGGGGCTTGCTCATGAAGCGGGTTTTCAGTTCGTCGACATCAAAGCCTGTCATGGCTATTTGCTCCACGAGTTCCTGAGCGCACGGCGGCGGCCTGGCAAGTTCGGCGGCGATTTGGAGGGGCGTACGCGATTGTTGCGCACGATCGTGGCGCGAGTTCGCGACGAGTTTCCACAACTTCTGGTCGCGGTCCGGTTGAGCATCTTTGACATGCCACCGTATAAGACGAGCCGAGAGGTGGGCGAACCGATGGACTACGCGAAGCTGCTCCCCTATGACATCGGTTTTGGGTTGAACGTCGAGCACCCGTTGGAAGCTGATTTGGCGGAACCGCTGCAGGTGCTCGGCCAGTTGCGCGAACTGGGTGTGGTCGCCGTCAACATCTCCGCGGGCAGTCCCTACTACAATCCACACATGCAACGGCCCGCGATCTTCCCACCCAGCGATGGGTATCTTCCGCCCGAGGATCCGTTGGTCGGTGTCGTGCGACAGATTCAAGCCGCGCGACGCTGTAAGGAAGCGTTTCCCGACTTGCCGATGGTCGGCAGCGGCTACTCGTATCTGCAGGATTACTTGCCACACGTCGCACAGGCCGTTGTGCGTCGGAATTGGATCGACTTCGTTGGTTTGGGACGGATGGTGCTGTCCTATCCGGAGCTTCCCGCCGACACATTGGTCGGACATGAACTGCGACGCAAGCTGGTTTGTCGCACGTTCAGCGACTGTACCACGGCTCCACGCAACGGGCTGGTGTCGGGTTGTTACCCACTGGACGCCCACTACAAATCGCTGCCGGAAGCCGCCACGCTCCGCGATTTGAAACAGGAAGCGAAACACGGCGAAGACGAGTCGTCATGAGAACGGTGCGTTGCTCTGGGGCAGCAGACTCGGCAGGTCGGCCACGGAGCGAATGACGAAGTGGGCACCGGCCCGCAGAAACTCAAGTTCTATGGCCTTCAAACGCGAGTTCAATTCGTCGGCCGGGAGCGCGGCGACTTCGTCAAGCGATAGACCGAGCGCGTTCCCCGTTTGCGATACGGCCACCGTCCAGCAGCCGGCGTTGCGACCAGCGGCGATCCCCACGGGAGTGTCGTCGACCACCACGATTGAACTCATCGGATAAACGCCCAGCCGTTCGGCGGCATGATAGTTCATCCACGGCGCGGGGCGACCAACCGAGACGTCGTCCGAGCAGATAATGACATCGGGCGCATAACCGGCCCGCGCCGCCAGCGGAGCGACCACTTCCATCAACTCGCGCGTATAGCCCGTCGTCGAGCCGATCTTCAGTCCGCGTCGGCGACAGGCCTCGATCGCTTCGACGACCCCAGGGATCATCTCGGAACCTCGAGCCAGAGTCTCTTTCTGTAGCGGCAGGAACTCGTCATACATTGTCTCCACATCGGTATCGGTTGGAGCGAGGCCGTGGACGGCATTCCATGCTTCGGCGACTCGCGGCAGAGACGTGATTGCCGCGATATGCTCACGCTTGGCTCGGCCCATCGGACCCCGTGCCTCGGTCACCGTGATCGCGATGCCACGCCGACGGAAGATTTCCACAAAGACCGCAGTGGGCGCACGGCTGCCGTAATCGACGGTCGTGCCTGCCCAATCCAAGAGAATGGCGAGGATTTCACCATCGATCCTTGCAGTTGCTTCGGCCATGGTCGGTGGATTCATAATGTCACTCCTCAGGATGTCCAACGTTGCCAAGCCCGCTCGGCTAAGCCAAAGGCCAAGGTCATGCCCGCGCCACCGGTCCCGGTACAGATGTGAACACCAGGGTGCGGCTCGGCCTCGAAGACCGGCGCGTGCGGCGACTTGGCGTAGATCCCATGCCAGCGTTGACCGATGGTCCAGTCGGGAAGACGCAGAACCTGACGCAGCTCGCGCAGGATCAAGTCATCGATCTCCGACTTGTCAAAGGGTTCGATGTCTTCATCATATTCGTGCGAATCGCCCAGAATGATCTCGCCGACGTCGTTCTGGGAGGCCATGACGTGTATGCCATAGCGATCCAGTTCCGGCGTTTCCACCGCGATCCGTTCTTGAAGTGCCGGCAGACTGGGACAGTCTTGAAAGCTGCGATAGTGGCGTAACGTCAAGCCGCTCGCCAGATGCGGACCGAGACGCCAGTGGTTCGGCTGTGGCGGAGTCTTCAGCATCTGCAGCTTACAGAGGACCATATCGGAGCCATGCGTTAACTCCGGAAACAAGGTGTCGCGATCGGCTCCCGAACAGACGATCACACGCTGAAAAGTCAAATGGCGACCGTCCGCGCTGTGAAGCACATCGGGTTCCACTTGGGTGATCGTCATGCCAAATTCAAAGCGGACTCCATACTCGCGGGCCAGCCAACGTGGGATCTCCCGCAGGGCAGATCGAGGATTCACACCCAGCTCGGCGGGACTGAAGAGTCCTCCCAGGAGCCGTTCGGGATTCGCGGCAGGCGACTTGTTTATAACGTCCGCACGACCGAGCAGAGAGCACTCGACGTCGCCTTGAGCCGCCTGTGCGTGAAATTCCCGTAACACTTCCCATTCATCGTTTCGATGTGCCAAGTGCAGGGAGCCGCAAGGGTTGACCCACACATCGGCCGCTTGGGCCAAACGCAGCCAGCGTTCTCGACTGCGCAGCGCCAGTAGACGCAACTCGCCTGCGGGCTGGCCCATCGGCCAGATCATGCCGAAATTACGAATCGACGCGCCGCTCGCGTGCGCGGAACGCTCGAAGACCGTGACCGCATGACCACGCTCGGCGGCCATCCAAGCGTGAGCCAGTCCGACGATCCCGGCACCGATGATACGAACCTCCTGCTGCGTCATATCATCTCACTTGCGATTCAAAGCCTGTCCGAAAAGGGGTCTGGCCCTTTGGAGGCGAGTCGACTTCACGGGGATTTTTTCCTCGCCGGAGAGGGTCAGACCCCTTTTCGGACAGGCTCTCAGAATCAGAAATCGTCGACGCACAAAGGTATTGGATAAAATGCTCTAACGGCGGCGTGGCAAGACCGACCACTTTGGCTGCATCATCCCAACGTCGTAATCGCACGGCCTCATGAAAGAATCGATGTGCTTCGAAATCGCGAATTTCATCGGCGGACAGCGGCCCACCTTGAAGGTGCAAACTTTGGATCGACGGCGGGCTCAGATGCTGCTGATATTCGGAATTGACCGCACACAAGTACCGCTTGGCGACCACGTGCAACTTGATCGGCTCGACGATGCCAGGTCCGAAGTGCCGAGCCAGCCAAGCGGCCCCGCTGTTCTCGTGCCGGTCATCGACTCCATGATCTGGAGCATCCGCGGGCAGGTCGTGCAGCAGGTGGCCGATGTCATGCAGGAGCGCGGCGACAATCAACTCGGGAGAAGCTCCTTCGGTTTCCGCGAAATGAGCGGCTTGCAAAGCGTGCTCCAACTGCGTCACGTTCTCGCCGCCGTAGCGCGAGCCACCTCGGGATTGGAATAGCTCCACCACGGTGATATCGGGGGACTGGTCACTGTTTCGGAGATTCACCCGACACCCTCATTACGGGAAATCGAAGTCGGAAACACAATCTTGAGGGAAACGAGTATACT
>JBGTHH010000319.1:0-3392 GCA_041746275.1 Pirellulaceae bacterium
GCCGCGACGCTGGGCGGTCTGTTTATTCGTCATGCTCTGGGCACCGACCTGTGTGGTCGCGGCACCACGGGTCTCGTTCGAATTGATTACCGAGCCGGGGTTCCCGATGACCGGTGCGCAGCGTTGGATCGATGTGCTCAAGGATGTCGATCCTGCCGGTTTGCGGATTCGTGCGGGTCGTGCCGGAGATCGGGCCGAGGTATTGAACCGTGGGACCGACGCGGCTCCGGCCTATCATGTGATCGGCATCCTGACGGCCAACAACCGGTTATCGCTGCCCGGCGGCGGCGAGTTCACGCTAAATGACCGGGCGCGGATTACGCAGTGGATCGAGAAGCTCGCGGACGGTGGCATTGCGGGCCTGACGGCGACACGCGTCGCGTTTGGTCTGACGAGCGAACAACTGCTGGACTTTGACGAGCGACTTTCGAAGTCGATTGCTTTCCCAACCAAGGGACTCCGCGCTGGAGACGTGTCACGTCAGATCGTGCAGGGCATCGAACTCGATTCGCACGTGTCACAGGAAGCTCGCCAAGCCTTTAGCCGCAATGAAACGGTGTTCGACGAGTTAACCGGCTTGAGTGCGGGGACGGCGCTCGCCGCGACCTTGCGGCCTTTGGGCTTAGTCTTGTCACCCGAAAAACCCAGGAATGGTGACGTCCGCTTGCTCATCTCGGATGTTCGGGAAGTTAAAGAGTCGTGGCCGGTTGGCTGGCCCCCTCAAGTTTCGCCGAAACAAGCGGCACCCAAGCTGTACGAGTACCTGACGGTCGAGATCCAGGAGACGTCGCTGGCCGAGGCCATCCTGGCCATCCAAGGACGAGTCGACGTCCCCTTCCTGTTCGATCACAACGGCATGGCCCGACAGAACATCGACACCACCGCCGTCAAAGTCTCGTATCCTCGCAAACGAGTCCAGTATCTGCGAGTTCTGGATCAGGTACTGTTTCAAGGTCAGCTCGTCAGTGAGGTCCGTGTGGACGAAGCCGATCGGCCCTTCCTGTGGATCTCGCCACGGCGAAGCTGACGTTATGGGCGGCGAGGTTCGTGCCGCCCTGTCTCCGATTGGCGACTAAATGTCATGTGCGCGATGAACACCCAGGTGGCCAGATACGCAATGACCATCATGACATGGACGATATCAACAGGCATGGAGAAACTCCGAGCGAGTAGTAGGCTGGTTCCTCCTTGATGTGAACGCCGTCCATGGTTCTGGTGGATTCATCGACTGGAATGTGGCTGCGGCACGACGTTGTTTCGCTACCGTGGACCAATCGCGTTATGCGTCAGCCATGTTGCGATCCAGCAAGTTTTCCCCACACGAAGAGTCGGGATAAGATTTCCCGAATGAAGGAAATGGGGCAGGCTGATCGGCAACCCACACGCCGCATCAACGTCAGCCTGGGCGAGCTCGCTCGTGCTCAAGGGTTGGAGTTCCGGCTTTAGCCGGTAACTGTCAGCCTGAAGGCTGTACTCCAACCCGCATTTTTAGTCGTGACAATGCACTAGTAGGGCCCGCGGATGTAGTTCACGCCGAACTGATCCGTGTGGCTGGGCCAGTAAGGGGTCGGCAACATCAAGCCCCCACCGTACGCGGCGTCTCCGGGATAGGTCCGACGGAACTGGTGATAAATCGGGGTCATGGTTCCCTGGGAGACACCCCAACCCCAACTGGTCTGCATGTGCGCCGTCGGAGGGACGATCAAGTTCACCGGCAGACCCGTGGCCGTGTGGTAATACGGCGAGTGCCACGACATACCACGTGCATGTCGCGCGGCCCAGCGATCGGCTAGAGGCTCGGCCTGGACGTCGGGGGCGATGTAGGAAGTCAGGCAGATGGCTGCCAGGAAGCATAAGGCCAGTTTATTCATCACGGAGTCCTCTCGTGATTGGGGGGATGATTCGTCCAGGGGCAGTCCGCCCGCAATTCGGTCGCCGCGAACGCACTGCCCGCAGCCTGGGGTGCCACTACCACCAACGGATGTGCGTACGGGTTAAGCCCCGGCCCTCGTCGTAGTAACGGTGATAGGTCCGCTTGTGCTTATACAACAACTCGTGTGGCATCATCGGCTGGTAGGTGTAGTACGTGTGACCCACGTGAGGCGGCACGGGGCCGGGGGCAATATACATCTGCGCCGGGACGCCGCCCCCTTGGGCTGGCACGTAGAAGTTGTAGAACAGATCCGGCTGCCCGTATTCATGAGGACGATAGATCGGATCAAAACCTTCGAACGCGCGGGCCTGGGTGGGGGAACCCAAATCAAGTTGGAAGCAACCCGCGATGGCGACGGCGGCAAATGCTAATCGGGATAAGCGAAGCATGAGTTCGCTCCTGGGTGGGAATGCTGGGGTGGGCGGTTCGAGCGGCGGGGTTCGCGACTGCATCCTTGTTGAGACGAGCCGCTAGTACGATGTTCGGCTGATCCGGCCCGTCACGGTGAATCTTTGTTTGCCTGATGTTTCCATTGGTATTTCCCTGATGATGGTAGTGATTAACCCGGTTTGGACAGGCTCGCCCCAGTCGCTATAATCGGCATCTTTGCATCTGAACTGCGCGGCTTCACAATCATCGAACCCACCTGCCCGGGGCGACCTGATTTCGGGAGCACCCAATACGTGACCGCGCTGCGGTAAAGGAGGACCCTCATTTTGGCCAGCGGGACGACAGAGCTAGAATTGGACGACGAGACTAACGAATCCAGCCCTGGAGAGGTGGCGGCAACCAACGGCAGCACGCGGAACGGTTCGGGAAAGAGGCGAGCCACAGCCGAGTCGATGGCGGCCAGCCAGCGCGACATCTCCGTCAGCGAGTTCTTCGCCAAGAATCGCCACTTGCTTGGTTTCGACAATCCGCGCAAGGCCCTGCTCACCACCGTCAAGGAAGCCGTCGACAACTCGCTCGATGCCTGCGAGGAAGCCGGTCTCCTGCCCGAGATCTGGGTCCATATCGAGTCGACCGGCAACAATCGCTTCAAGGTCGGCATCCAGGATAATGGACCGGGGATCATGAAAAAGCAGATCCCGCTCATCTTCGGCAAGCTGTTGTACGGATCGAAGTTCCATCGTTTGCGCATGAGCCGCGGTCAGCAAGGGATCGGCATTAGCGCGGCTGGCATGTATGGCATGCTCACCACGGGCAAGCCGGTCAAGATCATCTCCAAGATCTCGGTGCGCAAGCCCTCGCACTACTACGAATTGCAGATCGACACGAAGAAGAATCGCCCGGAAATCCTCAACGGCAAGGGGGATGGCGAGGACATTCCCCCGGGCGAAAAGGGACATGCGTACCTGGAAAAGCACGGCATCGAGTGGATCACCCATTACGATGCTCCCGAAGGCGAGAAGGCGGGCGAAGTCAAAAGTGGCACGCGCGTGACCATCGAACTGGAAGG
>JBGTHH010000320.1:0-4507 GCA_041746275.1 Pirellulaceae bacterium
ATAGCAGCGGATCGACACGAAGTAACGGAGCGAACCGTGGAAGTCTTCATTAGCTGGATTGGCCGAACCGATTTGAAGTCGGCCGCGAAGAATGACGCCGCCCACGATCCCGGTCCCGTGCTGCGTTTGCTTCGGCGCAAGAGGTTCGATGCTGTACATCTGCTGAACGATATTCCGCCCAACGAACAGTCCGCCAAAGAAGCGTCACCTGCGGAATACATATCGTGGTTGGCCGACCAATGTGGCATGTCGCGCGATGCGATTCACGCGCATCAAGCGGAGGAGAATCTCCGAAACCAGTACGATCGGGCGTTCTCCTTCACGCAACAAACACTGAAGGCAATTTACCGCGACCAGCCGCAGTCAAATTTCGCCCTGCTGCTAACGCCGGGATATCCGGCAGCCCAGGTCGCCATGCTGATTGCTGCTCAAACGCTATTCGAACGAGCGCCAACTCTGTACAACACGTTTGAGCCGCGCCGCGATCGGCCGGGTGATGAAGTCGAAGTCGTGCAATTGCCCTTCACGCTTAGCATCGACGCTGTTGTGCAGACATTGAGATTCCCGCGGATCACAGTGTGCTCCCGATTTAGAAGCAACAGTGGTGATCGCCCTCCGGCGGCATTTCCGGAATCCAGAATTATCCAGTTCGACGTAGCCAACGTTGGCGGCGGACAGGCGCGGGGCTTGCGATCGCGGCCGAAAGTGCAGCAAGCTACGGTGCTGCGAACCAAGATGGCATGAAAGCGGTCTACTTCTAACGAGGAATCGTAAAATGTCCGACGACTTGACATTATTGGTGGGCTCGAATTCGTTGCCCAACTACGTCGCCACCGCAATCCTGCGCCCGCAACGTGTTCATCTGATCCACTCGGAGGACACCAAGGTAGTGTGCCAGCGGTTGGCCGATTGCCTCCGTAAACACTTCGGATGCGAAGCGGTTAATCCGGGGAATTACCGGATTGGCAATGCCACTAGTGTGCAGGAAATACGTCGTGTTGCCGAGCGACTGCCGACCGGATGCGCCTTGAATTACACCGGTGGGACCAAAGTGATGGCCGCACACGTGCTGGATGTGTGGAAACAGAAACGGGGCGGTTGCGATGCCAGGGCGTCGTATCTCGATGATAAGTCGGATAAGCTGCTCTTCGACGATGAAACAGAGATTCCGATCAAGCAGAAAGTCCAGATAGCGCTCTCGACGCTGACCGACGAATTGCACGGACTAGAGGTCAAGACGCGAACGCCAATTGCTGGCGGACCAACCGATCAGGATGCGACCATTGTTGCGAAAGCAGTTTGCGGAAAAGTTTCCTTGGCAGATCAACTTTACCAGCAAAGTCACAAAGAGACCGACCGGGGATTGAAGTGGAAAACGGCCAGGGAAGCTCGAGAGCAGCCGATTCCGTTGGCAAGTATAGGAGCCGACTTATCCGCAGCCGAAATTCCCTGCGAAGGCTCAACCAGTGCGCAGATCGAAGCTTGGCTACGATTCCTAGGTGGTGACTGGTTGGAGGATTACGTCGCTTTATTGCTGGACGGCTCGTTGTCGAATGTTGCCGATGCCGACGACGATCAATCGAAGTGGTCGATTCATAAGGGCGTTACGGACAACAGCAAGAAGGATTTCGAGGTGGACGTCGTATTGCTGCGCGGCCATCGTCTCTACGCAGTTTCCTGTACGACGGAGGCACAGAACTATCATCTTTGCCAGTCCAAGCTATTTGAAGTCGCGTTGCGAGCGCGTCAGTTAGGTGGCGATTTGGCAAGGTTTGCGTTTATTTGCCTGCTGGACCGTGACTCCAATGGCAACGACTGGGCAGGCGTGCTGGAAGACAAGATCGGTTCGTCGTGGGAATCACACTGCAAGCCGCGAGTGTTCGGACTGCGGCATCTGCGGGAGTGGATCGGGACCAGCGGAACCGACGGCAATCTCACTTCGTTGCAACAGTGGCTGTCCCAGTAATTCGAAAAGGAACTCGCTTATGCCCGTGTTGACCTTGATCGACACCTTGGCTCTTCAAGGCTTTATCTTTGCCACGCCTCGGCTGAAGGACGCCGTCGGGGGATCCGCTCTGATCAAACAGTTCGAAGAGTGGGTACCCGAAATCTGCGGGCAAGGCGCGGTTGTCGTGTCGGCTGGCGGAAATGCGATTTTGAGCTTCGACAAGCTCGAGGATGCAAAGCATGCCATGACGAGTCTGTCTCGCAAGCTTCATGACGACGCGCCGGGACTGGGACTAGCCACAATTCATCATGAGTATTCGCCCGGTGGTTTGGCGATGGCATTGCTGAGATCGCAGAAACGGCTGCAACGCGCCAAACTCTCCCGTCAACCCAGCGTTCCCTTGCTGGGTATTAGCGTCACTGAATCGTGCCGAGAAACACGATTCCCGGCCACCCATATTGGCCGGGAAGACGAAAACGCCGTTCCACTGAGCCGAATGGTGAAAGTTCGGCGACAACCAGGACTGGCAGATATGTGGCGCGACTTTCTCCCCACGGATCGTGACGAATTTTCGCGTAACGGTGGTACGCCGGTAAAGCTGGCGTTTCCACTTGAGGTGGAGAAGCTTGGGCGAAGCCATGGTGATCGAAGTCTGCTGGGGCTCGTACACGTGGATGGGAACGGAATTGGAAGGATGCTCGCGGAATGGCTGCGGGAACAAGCGAACAACGAGATTAGCGATCAGCAGTTGGTCGATGAATTGCGACGGATGTCTGCTGCGATAAAGCAACTCAGTTGTGACGCGTTGCGTTGTGTGGTGGATCGCATTATCGGCGCGATGCACTGGAATGAAGAAGACGCTGAGTACGAGGTAATCAATGCGTTGGGGGAGAGTTTCGAATTGCAATGCTCGCAATTCCGAGAACTCCATTTCCTGCCGATTCGGCCCCTCATTCTCGGTGGCGATGACTTGACCTTTCTTTGCGATGGACGACTAGCGCTGGACTTGGCCGAAACGGCGTTGACGACATTCGAGACGGCTCGGTTGCCTTTGGTCAATAAACCTGTACGCGCGTGTGCGGGCGTCGCGATCGGGCGATCCCATACGCCGGTCGCGAAGCTGTTCCATTTGGCGGAAGAACTTTGCCGCTCGGCGAAGCAACGTGTCCGCGAGGAAGCCCCCGAAGCTTGCGGCCTCGACTGGCACATTGCCTTTCAGGGTTCGGTCGAAACGCTCTCCCAACTTCGCCAACGGCAATATCGAGTCGGTGGCACACACGAGCTGACTGCTCGCCCTTACCTGCTCGGCTCGCACGAAACACCGGCGGTGGAAACGTGGCGTTGGTTGAGCAACGTGGTATTGGGGACCGACCAGCAAGGATTCCGTGGCGAACTGTGGTCGTCGCGGCGGTCGAAACTGAAGACGCTCCGGGAGTTGGTTCGCGAGGGGCGAGACGCCGTCAAGAACGCAATGACTGCCTGGGCGGTAACGTCGCCAGGCACTAGATTTCCGCAAGGGCTGCCGGAGGACGGCTTCATCGGCCGCAAGACGGCCTTGCTCGACGCCGTGGAGCTACTCGATTTGCACTGGTCTTTGGAGGCAAACAATGGCAGCACCTGACCTTCCTATAACGCTAAGCATCGAACTCTTGTCCGACACGACCTTCAGCTGCGGCGAAGGAACCGCCGGAATCGTGGATGTCGAGGTCGACCACGATGAACTTGGTTTACCACGCATCGGCGGAAAGGTGGTGCATGGCCTGTTGCGCGATGCATGGCTCTCAATGGCCCGGCAGTTTCCGTCGACGCTGGCAGCGGCCGCGCCGCGCGTGCTGGGGCCAATTGCGGATTTGACTGAGACGTCGATTCTGCGAGTTGGCGACGCCAGTCTTCCCGACGACGTGCGGCAGTGGGCACGGTTTGCCGTCGAGCGCAAGGACCATCCATTGTCACCCGAGCAAGTCCTTTCGACGCTTACGGACATCCGACGGCAGACAGCGCAATCGCGCGTTACGGGTAGCCCAGAGGCAACCACATTGCGATCGTCTCGGGTTGTGTTGCGGATGTTGCGATTCGAGTCCGCGCTGACGTGGCTGAAGCCACCCGGAATCAATGAACTTTCAGTACTGGCCCTAAGTGCATTGGGCGTTCGACATGGTGGCCTGGGGCGCAACCGGGGACGTGGTTTCCTTCGCGTCACCTTGAACAACGATCATATCAAGACGCAACGCTGGGCACGGTGGCTAGGAGTTTCAAAATGATTACACGATACTTTCCCTTAACCCTGACCCTTGATGCTCCTGCGTTGCTGACGCAACTGGAAGACGATGCAAACAACTCGCGAACGCTGGACTTCATTCCGGGCGCGTCGCTCCGCGGGGCCGTCGCTCGTGGCCTTTACGAACAGGGAGTTGACCGCACGCGACCCGATTTGTTTCGCCGAATCATCTTGAGCGGTGAAGTACGTTTTCTGCACGGCTATGTCGAAGCAGTCGGGCGACGGTGTCTACCGACGCCCGTCTCGTTTCGACGTGAAAAGTACCTCGGCGGAGATCATGG
>JBGTHH010000321.1:0-3262 GCA_041746275.1 Pirellulaceae bacterium
CGATGCTGTTGATCGCGGCATTGATCAAGCTAACCTCGCCTGGGCCCGTCTTCTTTCGACAGAAGCGTTATGGCTTGGACGGGCGCGAGATTCGCGTCTGGAAGTTCCGCAGCATGCGGGTGACCGATGACGGCCCCGTGGTCCTGCAAGCAACCAAAGAAGACCCCAGAATCACACGACTCGGACGTGTGTTGCGCCGGACGTCGCTGGACGAGTTGCCACAGTTGTTCAACGTGCTCGAGGGCACGATGTCCTTGGTCGGGCCGCGTCCTCACGCTTCGGCACACAATGAACAATATCGCCAACTGATCCCCGGCTACATGCTGCGGCATAAAGTCAAACCGGGTATTACGGGTCTGGCCCAAGTGCTGGGATGGCGTGGCGAGACCGATACGCTCGACAAGATGTCCCAACGAGTGCAATGCGATCTCGAGTACATTCGCGACTGGTCATTGTGGATGGACATCAAGATCCTGTTCAAGACGATACGCGTGGTTTTCACTCAGCAAAACGCGTACTAACGGAGCTTCCATGAGCACGTTGTCGCAGGTGAAGACGCACGTGCGGGAGATCAACTCGCCGACGGAACTGAGTGATTTCCGCCAGGAGTGGGAGCGATTGCTCGTGGACACGCCGCGAGCTTCCTGGTTTCAGACCTTGGATTGGCTGACGATCTACTGGCGGCACTTCGGGGCGGCACAGCGACTCCGCACGTTGCTCGTCTACGAAGCCGATCGCTTGCTGGGCATCTTACCATTGGCGGTGAAACGCGAGCGAACCCGCACGGGAATGGTCCGCGTTCTCAGCTTTCCCTTGGATGGTTGGGGCACAACCTACGGACCGATTGGTTCCGAGGTCGGCTTAATTCTGAGGGCCGGACTGACGCACCTCCATCAAACCGCACGCGATTGGGATGTGTTGGATTTGCCTGGTATCCCCAACGAACATCTCGTCCATTATCGCGACGCCTGTACGACATGGTGTCATTCTCCTCAGGCACTCGCGGCGAGTAACTGTTCGTATATCCGCTTTCCGGAATCGTGGGACGAGTATTGGATGACGCGCAGCGCGAAGCACCGCCATAATGTCCGACGTGCCGAACGGAAGCTTGCGGCACTGGGCCAGGTCGAGACGATTCAGCGGCGTAGCGCGGTGTCTGGCGATCCCCATTGGGATCTATACGACACTTGTGAACATCTGGCCGCTTGCACCTGGCAAGGCTCGTCGTCGACGGGCAATACGCTCAATCATCCCCGAGTCCGATCCTTCCTGCGTGACGTTCACGCGAGTGTCGCGCACATGGGCTGCGTGTCACAGCATCTATTGTTGGTAAATGGGGAACCGGTGGCCTTCTCGTACAACTATGTCTTTCGCGGCACGACCCTCGGCCTCCGCATGGGCTACGATCCCAGATTCCGTCAAGTCGCGCCCGGCTGCGTGCTGCTCCATCGAGTCATTCGAGACGCCTTTGACCACGGGGATGCGTGGTTCGACCTTGGCGAGGGGGACGCGAACTACAAACACCTGTGGCGGAATCACTGGGAGCAACGCCATCGCGTCTGCCAATACGCCGCTGCCAGTCCGCGAGCCCAATTGCTGCGGTGGAAACGACGTTGGTGTCAAGCATCGCTCAGGACGGCAGATTGAGGGTCGGATCTTGTGATGACTTGTCCGACCGATCATCACTCCGGCGATTCCTATGGCCTGCGGCCTGCGTGACGCTATCCAAGACCGCCCGGTCTTCGGCTCGACGTCCCACGCGAGACATGTCGCTGCTGATTTGGCTTCGATCCGAGGCACGACGTCCAAAACCGAGATAATCAGAGAGTCGGCGACCGAAGCGACCCTCGGGGCCGAGTGGTGCCAAAAGAAATACCAAACCTGCCCCGGTCATGAAGCCACCGACTAGTCCCGTCGCCACGATCAACAAGCGACCGGGTCCCACTGGCGAATCGCCCACCTGTGGCTGCTGAAAGCGGGTGATTAAACTCGCGGCTTGCGACGCGGACAGGCTGGCCCGCGCGTCGGACAGATCCTGCTTGGCCTTCTGGACGATGGCGGTTCGCTGCTGGACATCGTCCACCAACACGGCGTAGGTCGCCCGCAGTCCCGCCAAGCGATCGAGTCGTCCTTGGAGGTCATCGTGCTGTTGTTCGAGAGCGCGGATTTGTCGCTCGGTGACGTGCAAGTCCGCAGCCAGCCCACGCAATGCGGAATCGAGTTCAGAACGCAGGTTCTGTCGCACTTCCTCCTCGCTACGGATGGCGGCTTGAACCACTGGATGTCCGGCACTCATGCGACCCAACAGCGTCGACGTCTGCAATTGCGCGTCGACCAAGCCATCCTTTAATCGTCGCAGGGCCGGCTGGGAAGTGAGCATCGTGCCCGGCATGGCGAGTAATTCATCGGGATTCTGTTGGCCGCGCAGCAGCAATTCCTGAAGTTGTCGTTGCGCCTCGGATTCGCCGCGACGCTGCCGCAATTCGGATTTGACTTGGTTTAGCGCCGTCCGCAGATTCCCGTCGCCGGCACCGGATTGGTTCAGGACTCGCAGTTCGCCCAAATCGCTTCCCACCTCCCGTTCCATGGCCGCCAGTCTCTGGGTGGCCGAATCTAATTCGGTGAGTGCCAGATTCAACGTCTCCTCCAACTCGTGCGTGACGCTGTCCGCGCGAACGCTACGCAGGTCACCAAGATACTTTTGCAACTGATCGCAGACGGCGTTGGTGCGCGCGATCGCGTCGTGAGGCGTGCTGCCGATCACGGATAGGTAAATCACTTCGGTGCTGCCCAGTTCCGCTCCCTTGGGAGCGCTGATCGCAATGTACTTCTGCAAAGCCTGGATGTCCCTCTCGGTGGGAAACGGTTTCGTGGCCGCTAGTTTCGGCGGTCGGCCGAGTTGCTTCAGTGCCGCCCCCACCACGACGGGACTGCGCGCGACTTCGGTGATCGTTTCCTGCATCGCCTTCATGGCATCCATGTTGTCAAAGCGTCCGGGGCGACTCATCGTCCCTCCCGCTTCGTCGCGAACGACCAGCGCTTGAGAGGCTTGCCAGGTCGTGGGCTTGAAGATGGCGAAGACCAACGCCGCCAGCGCGATCGTCACCGTCGGAATGATCCACAGCTTTCGATGGGTCTGAAAGGCCTTCAACAGATTCGTGATCGTCTGCTGTACTGGGCTGGGCTGAGTCATGATCATTCCTGTTCGCTACAATCCGCATAAAACTAAGCAATTCCCGGTTGCAATGCCTGGAATCGATGT
>JBGTHH010000322.1:0-10312 GCA_041746275.1 Pirellulaceae bacterium
CGCCTCCGCAGGTTCGACGGAATCGTCACTTCCAGGTTCATTTGGAGTGCGTAAGTCATCGGTTAGGTCGTTAGCCATCAGTGATTCCACTTTAGAAAGCTACGTAAGTCTCACACGCGAGTCCAAGTGCAATTCTAGTTACTCGCAGCGGGGATTCCAGATTGTACCGGTCACCTACTTGTCCTTTCATTACAAAAAAAGTCGGCATGTATCGACGGTATCAATTGGAACAACCGAACTCATGACGTTGCCCGGCCGGAGGATCCGGCTCTGCTGAAGGCGAGCACCCAGCGCAAAAGCTTGCAGGTATTTGCCAGGTAAAGTCGTAAGAGATTATCTGAGGAAGCGGAAGTGATGGAGGAGGAGGTTGGCAACGCACATGCTTTGACTTGCCCGGACCAAGCCTCATGGATTCAAACCGATGCTGCGCATGTAAGCCCGCTGCTGGGCGTCTCGTCCGAGACCCTCAGTCAGGCGATTCCATTTCTCGGCCGCGACTTGAAGCGCGTCGGTGGGCGAAGCATTGCCCTCCATTGCGGATTGGATGGCCTGTTCGAGGGCCGCTAGGTACTCGGTTTGACCGGGGATGCGGATGGTGGTGAGCCAAGCGGGTCGATTCAGCGCCGACTGCAGCACTTCGCCGTATTGTCGCGCGGGTTCTCCCCGGAGCGACTGATCGACCCATTCAGATGCCGAGCTTAGTTGGCTGTCACGAAACAAGGTGGTGTGAGCACTCGCGGCCCCCAACGAGCCTCCCAGCTCATTCCCGCACAGCATAAACAACATTCCCAACGCGTGTTTAGCTCGGCGACTCTCTTGCGTGACGGAGCCGAGCCGACCGGCGATCCCCAGATACGTGGCACGAGGGCTTTCGCTTTCCTCGCGAGTCTCCCAGGCCTGCGTACGAAAATTGTAAACCTCGTGGGCTCCCGGAAGTTCCGCGATCCCAATCCAGTCATCCCGTTCAGGCGGCAACTCGGGCGAAGCGTCATCGGCCTGACTCGGCCAAGTGAGTGCCATCGCGCATTGTCCCGCCAGAAACAGCCTTCGTGCTTCGAACGGAGTCAAGGTGGTGGCCGGACCGTGTTGTGCCGCGGCGACTAGTTCCTGCAAAGCCCGGACAAAGGGCGGACCGGCGATGAGCGGCTCCATGGTGTTGTAATCGAAGATCGTCGAATACTGATTGCGATGGCGTGCATAAGCAGCGGCTCGCGCCAACAGTAACGGGCCAGCCCAGCCCGCGGCACCTGGTTCGGCGGTCACAACCATGGGTTGATCAGCAGGGTTAGAGGTCGAGTCCGCGGAAAAATGAGCGGCCAGATGCTCGACGATCGTTTGATATTCACTCCACGTGGTCGGCGGTGTCAGATTCAGCTCAGCAAAGATGTCCTTGCGGTAGAAGAGCGTGAACGTGGGAGAACCCAGTGGCACCGCATAGGTGGCTTCTCCCCACACCAACTCACGCAAGCGGATCAGCTCAAAGATTCCACGGTGATCGAACACCGCGTCGGCAATCGCCGCCTTGTCGAGAGGCACGATCAGCTCTCGTTCGGCAAGCTCACCCAACAGGCTACTCGGATAAATCACGACATCGGCACCCAAGCGTTTTTCTCCACTAGCTAACAAATCGCTAGTGGTGATGTTCTTCACATTCGTCGTTTCGCCCACGCGCGAATCCCAGGCGAGCTGGATCGCCTCCGCGAGTGGCTCGTCATCAACGACCAACACGCGCAACGGCACTTCACTTTTCGGTTTGTCAACCACCGCGTTTCCCGCAGGTTTTGACTGGCAGCCAAGCGTGGCCAGGAAGACCAGCCAACAACCGGTCGAGATGACCGTGGATGCTCGAACGGCAGGTGCGAAGTGGGGAATCATGATCTGCTCAAGGTGTTCTACGGGAGATGCCGATCAACGCTCGATCGTTGCTTGATGACAGTGGAGTCGTTTAAGGCATCGTAAGCGGCCCGGTCGCGGCCGGTCAATCGGCCCGTTGCGATGGTGTCGAAAACCACGGTACAATCCGGCCGCAGTTACTTTCTGGAGTTCTATGATGAGCGTGTATCTGGGGATCGATATTGGTACTTCGGGCACCAAGACCTTGCTGATCGACGAGCAAGGGCAAATCCTGGCCGAAGCCAATACAGGCTATCCCATCTATCATCCGCGACCTTTGTGGAGTGAGCAGGATCCGGAGGATTGGTGGCAGGCCACCGTGAAGACCGTGCGGGCCGTCGTAAGCGAAGCCAAGGTGAAAGCCCACGACGTCAAGGCGATCGGTCTGTCGGGGCAGATGCACGGTTCGGTGTTTTTGGATAAACAGGGACGCGTCGTGCGGCGAGCACTCCTGTGGAACGATCAACGGACCGCCGCCGAATGTGACGAGATCGAGCGTCGCGCGGGAGGGCGCAGTCGGCTGATCAAGATGGTGGCGAACCCCGCACTCACCGGCTTCACCGCCCCCAAGATCTTGTGGCTACGCAACCACGAGCCCAAGCACTTCGAAAAGACGTCCAAGGTGCTGCTTCCCAAGGACGACATTCGTCGCCGTCTAACCGGCGAGTTTGCCACCGATGTTAGTGATGCGAGCGGAATGTTGCTGCTGGATGTCGCGAAGCGCGACTGGTCCAAGACGCTATTAAGCAAGTTGGAACTCGATCGTGATCTGCTGGCCAAGTGCTACGAGTCGGAGGAGGTCACCGGTAAGCTGACGGCCGACGCGGCGAAGCTACTGGGTTTGACCACCGACTGTCTCGTGGTAGGTGGAGCGGGGGATTGTGCCGCGAACGCACTGGGCACGGGAGTGGTGAAGGGCGGCATCCTCGCGACTTCGATCGGCACCTCGGGAGTCATGTTTGTCCATAGCGATCAAGTGCAGATCGATCCGGCGGGACGCCTGCATACCTTCTGCCATGCGGTTCGCGGCAAGTGGCACTTGATGGGCGTCAACCTGACGGCGGGTGGTTCGTTACAGTGGTTCGTCGAGCAGTTGTGTCCCGAACTGTGTCGCGGAAGTGAAGATCCCTACGAGATATTGAATCGGGAAGCGCAGAGCATCCCGCCCGGAAGTGAAGGCTTGTTCTTCTTACCGTATCTGGCAGGCGAGCGAACACCGCATGCCGACCCCGACGCACGCGGCTGCTTCGTGGGACTCACCTTGCGGCACACACGCGGACACGTGGCGCGGGCGATCATGGAAGGCGTGACCTATGCCATGCGCGATAGTTTGGCGATCATCGACGAGCTGGGCGTGCCGGTGCGTCAGATCCGTGCGTCGGGCGGAGGCTCGAAGAGCGCGTTGTGGCGACAACTGCAAGCCGATCTGTTTGGCAAGAAGGTGGTGACACTCCAAGCCGAGCAAGGTCCGGCTTTCGGTGTCGCGTTGCTCGCGGCGGTGGGAGCCGGGGCCTACAAGAATATTGAGGAGGCGTGTGCCGCTACGATCACGTTGGCCACGGAAACGCCCGTCGACCGAGTCGCGAAACGTCGCTATGACCAAGCCTTCCCCGTCTATCAAGGACTCTATCGCTCGTTAAGAGAGGACTTCAAACGGATTACGGAACTGGGCTGAACGAGAACCGAGGAACGATCGGTTGGTCGAGGACAGTTCCTGGTCGGCGGACGTCTGTACCACGCTTGGGATCGCTATTAAACTAGGACAACTTTCACGCAGCAACGGAGGACGATCATGGCCAAAATCAATGTGGCGGACGAACAACGCGAGATCAGTGACGTGGCCGAAATCCGGGAGTTTCTCGCCCCGTTTGGCATTTGGTATGAGAAGTGGGATGTCGACGGCCGCATCGGTCCCGATGCGACCAACGAGGACATTTTGGCCGCCTATGCTCCTGAGATCCAGCGACTCAAGGACCAAGGCGGTTTTGTTACGGCGGATGTGATCAATGTCACTCCCCAAACACCCGGCTTGGACGCGATGTGCGCGAAGTTCGCCGACGAACATACGCATAGTGAAGATGAAGTCCGCTTCACCGTGAAAGGGCGTGGTGTGTTCCATATTAATCCAGGCAATGGCCCAGTCTTTGGAGTCACCGTGGAGAGTGGCGATCTGATCAATGTGCCGCGCGGCACGCGACACTGGTTCAATTTGTGTGAAGACAAAACGATTCGGTGTATCCGCTTGTTCGAGGATGTCACTGGGTGGGCACCGCACTATGTGGATGATCCGGTGCATCAGCGGTACGCCGCCGTCTGCTGGGGGCCGGCCTATCTTTCACCCGCCAAGGATATTAATCCCGTCGTTCAAGTTTGATGACTCCCAAGACATCGTTCCCAGCCCTCTGCCCTCGTTCCGAGGCTCCTGCCTGGGAACGCACTGCCTTGGAGGCTCCGCCTCATTCGACCGGCAGAGCCGATATGCCTTGGATTCCCAGGCAGGAGCCTGGGAACCAGATCAGGCTGGAAAGCCTGACGTACCTGGAGCGTGGATGCAATGCTTGATTTCGCCGGCTGCGGAATACTTCTCGACATCGAAGGAACGACATCGTCAGTCAGCTTTGTATACGACGTGATGTTCCCTTATGCGCGACGCGAGTTGGAGGCGTATCTTCAACACCAATGGGGCTCGCGGGAATTGAACGAAGCGTGTGAGTTGATCGCGCGAGATGCCGGTAGCGAGTCGTTTGAACGCTGGACGGCTCACCTCAATTCCGACGAAGCGCGTCGTCAACAGGTCAGCCGCGAGGTCTTGCGTTTGATGGATGGCGACGTGAAGGCGACGGGCTTGAAGCAATTGCAAGGGTTGATCTGGCGCAGTGGCTTCGAGAGCGCCGAGATGCAGGCCCATGTCTATGACGACGTGCCTGTCGCTTTGGCGGCTTGGCAGCGTGCGGGGATCGATGTGCGGATTTATTCTTCGGGCAGCATTGCCGCCCAGAAACTATTCTTTGGTCACACGGTGGCAGGCGATCTGTTGAGTTACTTCCGTGGACACTACGACACCACGACGGGTTCTAAGAAGGAAGCGACTAGCTACGAGCGGATCGCCCAAGCTTTCGAGTTAGCTCCCCAGGAGATTCTCTTCATCAGTGACGTGCCCGAGGAGCTCACCGCCGCCATGGCCGCCGGTTTGCTGACCGCGCTAGCCGTCCGGCCCGGCAATGCGGCGGTGGACGCAGGGCAGGGCTTCCCCAGCCTGACAAGCTTTGATCAAATCCGGTTCATAAAGAAACCAGGTGACGATGTTTGAGCAAGCGTTCAAGAATACCGACGACGTGCTTTAGAAAGAGAAACTTTTTCAAAGCAATCACTTCTGAGCGGAGCTGGATAAGGCGGCGTACGCCACGTGACAAAAATCACCCAGAGTAAAGTTGTTCGCTATTTGTCCGCCTCGGGGACCACCACAAACCTCGCGCGGCTCGTTACAACTGGCTGAAACAGAGCAGTTTGTCACGTGTGCGAATGAACAACCGTCCCTCGGCGATGGCGGGAGTCCCGACGATGCTGCCCCCGATGTCGTTCTTGCCGAGCACTTCGTAGTCGGGACTGTTCTTCAAAACCACGACCACGCCATTCTCGCCCGCGAGATAGATCTTGCCGTCGCCGACGATGGGCGAGGCGAAGTACTCGCTGGCGTTGGGAATGCGTTTGGCACTCCGCAGGGACTCGCCGTCGGCGGCTTGAAACACCGTCGTGATCCCGCCTCCCTTGACCAGGAACATGCGGCCATCGTGGACCAACGGCGAAACGATATGATCCGTGTACTTGGTCGGATGTTTCCACAGCAAGTGCGATTCAGTCACATCCCCGCGGCCACCACCACGCACCGCCAGGACGAACTCGTTGGCGGGATCCTCGACATCGAACGACGCGCCGGCGAAATTGTCGGGACTCAAGAAGGCGATATCCAGCTCGGCCCCTTCTAAAACGCCATCTTTGTTCAAGTCCCCGCGATCGAACGTCTTGGCATAGAAGGCATCCGGGATCTGGGTCTTGCCGACAAAGGCTTGCATCTCGGCTTTCGACAACTTGCCATCGGCGTTGCCGGTCTCGGAGCGATCCGCCGTTGCCAGCCATTGGTTCGCGATCCCGCTGCTCTGTAGCGAGATATAGATCACCCCGTTCAAGCTGACCGGAGTCGTCTTGATATTGCGTAACAACACTCGGGCTTGCCACCGCCGCTCACCCGTTTGTGGATCGTAGCCAATTAACAATCCGGTTCCGGCCACGACGATTTCGTCTCCCTGTTCGGTTTCGCAAATCACTGGATGCGAGTAGTTCACCGCCATGTCGTTGCGATCGTCTTTCCAAAGCAGCTTGCCCGTCTGCTTGTCCCAGGCATAAATCGCCGGAAACAAGTCATCGTCCTGGCAAAAGATGACTTTGTCCTGGTGCAGCACGGGAGACATCGCGGGTCCCCACTTGAAGACGAAGAAGGGGGTCGGCAATGTCGCCCGCCAGACATCTTCTCCCGTCCGAGCGTCGACCGTGACCAGTCCCAAAGTGCTGAAGTAAAAGTAGACGCGTTCGGCATCGGCCGCTGGCGTGGTACTAGCGTGGCTGTTGGTCTTGTGAACTTCGGGAAGTTCACCTGTGGGAAAGTCGCGTTGCCACAGCAGCTTGCCACCGTCGGCACTGAACGCGGATAGCCGAATGGTCTCTTCGCTTACCATGCCACACACAAACGCGCGTCCGGCGGCTACCACCGGCGATCCGACTCCGTCCCCCACCTCGGCCGACCACGCCAGATTCTTCGTCTCCGAAAACTCCACGGGCAGCGGTAGGGTTGTCTGGGAGATTCCCGTGGAATTCGGCCCGCGAAACTGCGGCCAGTCATCGGCTTGGGTAACGTTGATCGCCAACGCCAACGCCATCACCATTGCCAGCATCAGCCGGCTCAAGCCACGCGAGAATCTGCGAGATGCATCATTTGCCAGCAGGTGATGGTCAACGAGGGATGGCATGGACTAGGCTCCGTGTGAATTCGTGAGTCGTGCATGTGAAAGTTCGCGTCGAGGTTGGAGTTGATCGTAACGGGTTCCTCACCAAAGAACAACAATTGACCAACGACCGACTTGAAATATCAGAGATCGATCGACTGCGGCATTTAAGCGGCACCCCACTTTCTATCTACCTTCGCGGAGACTGATCTTTCCTGCCCGGTCTCTTTCTGGTAGTTACCCCGGTGCCGGTTGGGTCACTCTCGATGCGACTGGATGGGCGGGCTCGGCGCAAGCCGCAGCACGATCCCTGGTGATTCACTTCATTCGGATGCAGAACCATGAAGCGATTGTGGAAGCGTCTCGGCCTGGTCGCCGGATTATTGGCTATCGGTGTTGCAGGTGTGATCGTGGCTCAGCGGCATAACGCTCCAGAAGCGGACGAAACCCTTGTGGCGGAACAAGGCGATTTAACAGGCGAATCACTACCACTCGCCTCGCAGATGCCTCGACCCATTCCCTTGCAGCAGTCCGACTACGGCATCGATTCTCACGTGGCGGAGTCTTCGGTTCCAGCCGAGGAAACGACCTATCGGAACGAATTAGATACCCAAGAAGGGTACGACACGGCGAGATTCGTCGATTCACCACCCGCCCGGCCGTCGGCGCGTTTCTCCAGTTCGCCAGCCAGCTATGCGCAACACGATTCCGAAGGCAACTCGGGGATTCCTTCAGAGAATACTGCGGCTAGCTCAGATCGTTACTCCACCATGACGACGGATTCTTTGCCAGAAGCGCCCCCCGCCTCTGCCGATTACGCAAGTCGTTATGGTGATCCCGATGGTTCGTACGGGACCGGAGCGGCACTGGGCTCGCCTCGCGAATTGGAAGCACTAGACGATGCTGACGAATCCTTCGCCGTTACTGCCGACCTGGCAGACAACGACGCGGAGTTCGCTACATCCACCGCGAATGTCGACAAGCTTCCGGAATCGCCAGCGACAGCCGATCTATCCTCGACGATCGCGGCCCCTCCCGTGAACGATTCGCCGATTCCCGCAGCACCGACGTATGCTCCTGCGATCGGAGCGGTGCCCCAACAGCAATATGAGCCACAAGCCACAAGTACCGCTAATCTGCCCAACGCGATCGCTTCCTCGAGTGTGGCCGCGACGATCCCCGCCGCCTTGGCCTCCGACATTCCCGGCGCGCGACAATTGGAAGGTGCTCAGACCCCCACGTTGACACTTGAAAAGCGCGCTCCGAGCGAAGTCAGTGTGGGACAGCCCGCCGCGTTCGAAGTGATCGTTCGCAATGTCGGATCGGTAACCGCTCGCGGTGTGGTGGTTTCCGATCGCGTTCCGCAAGGTGCCAAGCTCGTGTCGACGAATCCACAACATACTCCGAGTGACGATGGTGCGCTCGCGTGGTCCTTGGGTGATCTGGAACCAGGCGATCAAGCCAAAGTGTCCATGGAACTGATGCCGCTGGTCGAAGGTGAGTTAGGCAGCGTAGCGCAAATCTCCTTCACCGCCCAAGCGTCGGTGCGAACGATCAGCACCAAACCGGAACTGGTCGTGACACACTCCGGTCCCGAGCGCATCCTGATCGGCGAGGATGTGGTATTCGAGATCACGCTCTCCAACCCTGGTAGCGGTGTGACGACGGGAGTGGTGGTGGAAGAAGACGTCCCGGTTGGATTGGTGCATGTGGCCGGGGAGAAACTGGAATTTGAAGTGGGCACGCTCCGCCCCAAGGAAGAGAAGCGACTGCAATTGATCTTAAAGGCCGACAAAGCGGGTGTGGTTAAGAACGTCCTCCGTGTCAAAGCGGACAATGCCTCGCCAACGGAGCATGAAGCGATCTTGGAAGTAATCGCGCCCCAACTGCAAGTCGCGATCGGCGGTCCACGCACACGTTACTTGGAACGGCAAGTGACGTATGACATCCAGGTAGCGAATCCCGGTACTTCCACGGCCTACGACATTCAACTTGTGACGTTTCTGCCCAAGGGCCTGAAGTACGTCTCGGCGGACAACAAGGGTGCCTACAATCCGCAAAGCCATGCCGTGTACTGGAGTCTGGCGGAGTTGGCGGCTCAGGATAGCGGTAGTGTGCAACTCACGGCCCTGCCGGTCGAAACCGGAGAGCAAAAGTTGCGCGTCGAGGGCACCGCCAACTTGAATCTCAACGCCAAGTTCGAGCACACGACCAATGTGCAGGCCCTGACGGAGTTGGCCTTCTCCGTGCAGGATATCCACGACCCGATTGAGGTCGGCAGTGAAACCACGTACGAGATTCGCATCGTCAACAATGGCAACAAACTCGCCACGAACGTCCAAGTCGCCGCAGCCCTGCCTCCCGACCTGCAACCGCTCAGCGGCACCGGCCCCACCAAGGTCGAAATCCAAGGCCAGCAGGTTTTCATGGCTCCGCTCGAGCGGATCGGCCCGCGGGAGGAGGCACTCTATCGGATCGTAGTTCGCGGCTTACAAGCCGGCGATCATGTGATCGCAGTGCAACTCGCCAGCGACGAAGTCCCCACGCCGGTCACGAAGCAAGAGGGCACGAAGGTCTACGCCGATCAGTAGGTGGGTGAGGTGCGTTGTCTCCACGCTCAAGTCCGCGTAGCCGTAATCGACTCACTTAGCCTGGTGGCCACGTGAGCGGTCGCCCGCCCAGCAGATGGAAGTGCAGATGGTCGACCGACTGCCCTCCATCCGCGCCGCAGTTGATCACGACGCGATAGCCGTTGGGCAAGCTCAACTCGTCGGCCAGTTGGTGGATTACCAAAAGGATGTGCCCTACTAAATCTTGATCCTCGGCGGTGATCGCGCTGAGCGACGGGATCTCCTTTTTAGGAATAACCAAGACATGCGTCGGAGCTTGCGGCGCGACGTCGCGAAAGGCGAGACACTGCTCGTCTTCGTACACGATATCGGCGGGAATCTCTCGATCGATGATCCGTTTGAAAATCGTCTTGTCGCTCATGTCAGGTCTCTTGCTAAAGGTTCTTCCATCCATTCAACGCAATGGCTTCGTCGGCTAATAAGCACACGATATCGCCGCGAACGCCATGCAGCCAGCTCCCCTCCTCGTTGACCAAACCGTCGTCCAAGGTCTGCTCGACGACGTCGCCGCCGCGATTCCTCACCACACCTTCGTCGATGCGGTCGTTCAGCCAATCGATTAACTCCGGCTCGGCAAGGTGCAACGTTTGTCGCGTCACTGGGCAGCGCAAGCGTGCCAACAGTTCGTTCTGAACGGGATCGATGACCAAGACTCCCGAGGGCGGATCGGACGGTAGTTTAACGAGAACACCTGACGCACTGGTCAAGCGGAAAATGACGACCAACGGAACTTCAGTTGACCGGCCAGAGTCACCGTGTCAGGATAACCCAGTGGCTGCTGGCGACATC
>JBGTHH010000323.1:0-3224 GCA_041746275.1 Pirellulaceae bacterium
AGCTGCCGTTGCCGAAGACAGACCGCGACTCGACTAGTGAATATGAAGACAAAAGGCAATATCGGGAGCGCGTAGCGAAAATGTCGACTGAATCCTGAGCGAAGACAGAGACACTCTAGGAGCAAAATCACCGTCAACAGCAGGAGCAGTTCCGCGCGATAGCTGCCACGGTATGCACGGTCGGTGATTGCTAAAGTCGTAGCCATTATCAGTAGCCCAAGTGTCCCGATTGGAACTTTGACGACGAAACCGTACAGGTAGTAGTACCACCACCCTCGCTGTCTCCATTCGCCCCTCAGATAAGACCATGTCGTTTGGTCGAATCGACGTTCGATGGTCTCAAATCCTTTCAGGTACGCTTTCGGCAACGGAATGCGAACATCATCAAGGATGACGAAAATCGCGCTTTCATTAGTCCCAAAGAGATTTACCAACTCCAACTCTCGCAGAGGCTGAAGCGTTTCCCTGAATCCGTATCCTAAGTTGATGACATAAACACTCACAACATAAATCAGGGCGATCTGAAACGCACCGCGTATCCAATATCGAAAGGACGGTCGCTGCGCGTCGTCCAATGAGGCGAGAATCCATACAATCGGCCACACACCATAAAGAACAACCATAAACAACTTTGTTAATTCAGCCGCTCCAAGCAACACGCCCGCAAGAGCGACCAGCCCCCAGCTTCGCTTTTTGAGCCAGTGAAAAAAAACGAGACATGCGGCTGCGCCCAAAGCTGCCGATGGAACATCGGCGGTGATCAGGTGCCCGTGAGCGAGGACGTTGGGCGAGAAGCACCAAAGCACTAACGCGCAAATGCCGGCCGCCCGGCCATACAACTCAGTTGCCCACATCAAACAGATCACGGCGCCGAACACTGTAAAGGGTAGGCATGCGAATCGCGCCCATCGAATCAGTTGCACGAGCCGTCGTGAATTAACTGCCCGGAATTCTTTGGCAGCGATCCTGTAATTTTCCGTCGCCAGAAGGTGACGAGGGTCAAGGCTGTCACCGAGAAGTAGACAGGCTGGAAGCGCCGCAACATATCGTACCAGCGGGCCGTTGGCGGCTTCGATGTCAAGACGCCCATGCTGCAGAGCGGCAACGCCGGCAATCAAATGGGCAGGTTCGTCGACTGTGGGAGCATCTTGGATCGCAGCCCAGGTCAGTAAGCTTAGATGACAAACGAGTACGAACCCGACGATCCGGTTGAAAATCGGAGTAGAAATGTCGAGCGACGTTGGCTCGCATCCAACTCCATCGGACGTTGTTAGCGACTCCTGTATCTTCGATCTTCGCTCGCGTGAAAACAGCATCTCAGTCGTTCCCGCAATCGACGTTCTCAAATCGCTCTTTGCGAAGCTCGGCGATCTGGTCAGCAATCAGCCCCATGAAAAACGTAAGAACACCGCTGATGATGAGAATCGCCGCCAGCACGGGAAAACCCCGTTCATGGCGAAACGCAACTGACAATCCATAAGCCATACCGATGCTTAGTTGCAACAAACTCCCAATCGTAAAAACTTTCCACGGATCAAACAACATGATCAATCTGATCACTAGTCGAAACGTCAAGAATCCGTGAGAGAGAACTCGCACAGAACTTGTGCCGACGCGCTCACGCACGCTGATCGGTATCTCAGCCAAACTGCAACCTCGATTGCAGAGAATGAAGGTCGTGGTGGTCGAGGCGGAAAAACCATCTGGCAGCAAATGAAGGTATCGCAGTAATACTTCGCGCCGGAACGCGCGAAGCCCGCTATTAATATCCGAGACGTCCTGGCCAGTTACGAGCCTCATCAGAATGTGCAGCGCTAGTCGCGCCGGGCGACGGTGGATCTGTTCTCGAATGCGACCCTGCCGGACGCCGATCACGGCGTCATGTTTCTCGCGGTGTAACCGTTCGACGACGCGCAACATATCGCCCGGCTGATGCTGCCCATCCGCGTCGTACCAACAGACATAATCGCGAGATGCCGACCGAGTGCCGGTCTTAATCGCCGCGCCGTATCCACGATTCTTGCGATGTCGTAAAACTGTTACCGCAGTGTGCTTACTCGCCAACTCGGCGGAACGATCAGAGGAGCCATCATCGATGACAATGATCTCAGCTCCTGGAGCGTGACGCTCCAACGCGTCCAAGACCGATGGTAATCCTAATTCCTCGTTGAACGCGGGGATGACAATGCTCAAGGCACGCAACATCTCGTTGGACGCTTCAAATTCCGCGCGCGCAGGCATTCCGTCAGGCTGCTGTAGCAACTCCGTAGTCGGGCGGTTCATTCGAGCTCCTTATCCTGAGGCCACTGTGCCTCACGGCAGCGGCTCTGCCATCGTCAAGCAGTTGATGCCGAACATGAATCGCTTAGCACGGACGATGCGAAACTGCGAAGCCTCCAGCATCTCTTAGTGCTATTGCTCTCCGCTCTTCTCCAACCTTTGTGACCTCGCCAGCAATTCCGTTACAGCGGGATTCCGAGTGTCCTCCACGACGTCTGTGGCGGGGATGTGATATATGTAAACTGTGTAGCCAACTTTTTCGACGGGTGCGAATTCCAGAAAGTACGAATAATCGAGGTGTCCATTCCGGTAATCGCGTCGGAGGTAGCTCACGGACACAGCATACCATCCCGGTGGCGGAGACGAAGATACCTCCGGGGAGCGTGTTTGACTATCTGCAGCCGCCGACATCGGGCGCTTAAAAGCGAATCCAATTCTCTCCAGCGGTAGGAATCCCCAGAAAGCGACCTGCATTGGCCTTGCTTCCGGATGACTATCCAGCCATTCCTGCAGATAAATTAGGTCCTCGCCCCAATCGATGTTTCCATCAAGCAGGTATGAATGGCCATTCAGCGGACCTCCAATCAGTTCATTGAAGTATGCAAGGCTATGTGGGTACACGTGCAGACTTCCGCATAGTGTCCAGACCAGCGCAATAACGCGAACTGCCCTGTAGGCTGAAGAGCAGCCATCTGCTGAGAAGGACGCAGACGCACAAATGAACACGAATGGGAATGCTGGAAGGACGTAGCGCAGACTGCCGCCGAAACCTGTCTGGGAACTTGCAAGAACGAGCAACAGAAAAGCCGCAATCGTAATGAGTATTTCGCCGGAATCTATCCGTCCGAATTTCCGCGAGGACACCATAGACAATGCCAGTAGCAGCCATGTGCCTATCGGCGTCTTGAGTGCGATGACATAGAGATAGTACCACCACCACCCAC
>JBGTHH010000324.1:0-3199 GCA_041746275.1 Pirellulaceae bacterium
CCAATCGACCGCAGAGGCTCATACAGTGGATCATCCACAATCCCCTGCTGCTTCGATCTGGTGCGTTCGGTAAGCGGGCGGCGGAAGTATGGCCCTTCAAAGAACTGCACGACGTAGAGGCCTGTTCCTCGCTTAATAAACAAGTCCTTCGCCGTCGACTGTCCCCTACCGAGTTCGATGATGTCGAGATCGAGCAATTCCTGAATGCACGCAGTCAGATCAAACTTGCGTTTCTTAAGCGGCCGGTCGGCGGAGAAGCCAAGTCCGTGGATGGTCAAGTCATCGACGTTCAGGAAGACTCGCTTAGAGCGCCAGAAGCGGTCCTTCAGCTTGAGGAATAACCGCCGCGCGGCCGGGGTGAGCTTACGATACAAGTCGAGATCAAAGAGCAACGTGCCGCCGGTCGCCTGACACATCTGGAAAAACAGCGGCGACCATTCAATGCGCCACGCGCGCTTTGCATCGACGTCCGCTCCCCTGCCGCGAGTCGGCAGGTAAGTCGAGAAGAAGTGCAGCGTCACGCGTTCATGTTGCTGGGTGACGGGGTTATAGAACGCCGTGTTTTGATACGCGACGAGTGCCAGTCGTTCCAGCGACGCTCGGAATTGATCGTACTGAAAGCCGCCCGTCTCCATGCCCAAGCGTCGCATGAGCCAGTAGGGCGTCGCGAGCAACGTGTGATCCGAGTCGGAACGCGACAGGCTCGCCCCCAGCAGCCCCCACAGAATGAACTCGTCGATGGATTGCAGTCCGAGCGGCGCGTAGACACGGACGCTGGCTTCCCGTTTATCTTCACCGGCCTTGAAGTGTCAACGAGACCCTTTCGGCACCTCTCCGGCAATAGGTTTTGGAGCCGTTCCACATGGGTTTCCAGTACCGTTCCACGGCATGGTATCGGAAGCTATTCGGCACCGTGTCATGACTACCGAGAGGGGAGTAGCCCGCATGATTCAATAGGATGCGTGAAGTCGGTTTTGTTTACGTGGTGCGCTGCGCAAGTCATATCGCACGCTGGACAGAGTGTTCTCTGCGAAACATCGAGTTGCCGACGAAACGCACCTGTGAGATTTTAGGTGCTCGACGCACCGTACATTGGTCACAACTCCGGAGTAGGGGAGTGCCTTTCAGGGGTGCCGAGGCCACCGATCATGAAACCCTTTCGCGACGGTATCATGAACGGCTTCCGAACAGCACGCACGGTGGAACACTTTGCGGTTGTGATCAGCTCATGTCGCGCTTGCCATCATGGTATACGTGGGACGCGAGAGGGGATTGGCTTGCGCGGAGACGGGGATTGATTTCAAAACGGCATTCGCTGCGCGACAAAAGCGTCCTGGGGTAGACTATGACAATGCGGCAGTTGCCGGTGGCGGCATGTACGAGCACTCACAGGAAACTGCTGTCGAGTGGCAGGCAAGACTCACAATTACTGGTTCTTGATCGCAGACACTTCGAAAGCCGCCAAGTCGCGAGACGATGGGGGAGGGGACTCGTGGACACTTTCCCGCGGGAAAGATTGCAAGAACTCCGCAGCAGCGAGCGACTTCGCGACCCTCGTTCAGTTGCACGATGTTGACCGGCGGCCGGGGCCGTGCGAAGGCGAGCGAGTTGGGTTGGCGTTTGGGATCTACCGGAAGCGACGTCGATAGCGGGGGGCTGAAGCACAACGCAGCGGTGTCGCACCCCCAAAATAGTTTACTCCGACTGGCCTTCGACACGTCGGTGGGGGGGCGAGCGAAACAGGTCAGCGAGAATTGGTTCGACGATTCTATTGATGTGACCGACGCAGGTTGGTGTTCTTGAGCGCAAGAAGCACAGGACGGTTCGTCATGTGGCACGCAGTGCGAGCCTGGGAAGGAATGAGAATCGAAGCCTCGCGCAATCGACGAGAGATCATAACGGCAGACGTATGCCAGATCGTGCTCGCGGCAGAATCAACAAGATGAAGTCCGAGCCGATTGTACATCGCTTCCACGATTGCGAAACCCGTCCGATTTGGACGGCGTGGGTCTGGGCCGTCGACCGTAGGCACCTGACCTGGCTGATCGTGAACTGGTGCTTCCGCAACCACAAGTCTGCTTCACCTGCCAATTTCGATTCCACTCCCGATGATCACGTTTCGCTACGTTGGTCCGGGGGCGGTGCCTCTGTGGACCGCAGATGTCGCATCGCTACGTCTGCCGACATGAAGATGTGCTCGTTCAGAAATGCATCATCGAATCCAGCGAGTTGGAGGCGATCCGTGACTGGCCCCTTGACGTCAGACATGTAGAAACCGACGCCGATTAACTCCAGCTCTCGTCGAATGGTTTCCAAAACCTCCAGGCCGGTGGCGTCCACGTCATTGATTCCGTTGGAAATCAATAACACATTGCGAATCGTCGGGCGGTCGGCGATTTGTTCCATGAGGTAGGCGTCGAGGAACGGGGCGTTGGCGAAATTCAGGCTCTCGTCGACTCGAAACGCAAATACACCGGGCGTCGTCTGCACCTCGTAGCGATTGACATTGCGGAAGTGTTCCGTTGTGCCAACTCGGCCGACTTCGGCGACATGAGGCCGACTCATCTTCCACATCATCAATACGACCGTCGTCACGACGCCGACCAGAATTCCAGACTCAATCCCGCTCGCCAACGCCGCGACGAAGGTAGCCACTAGAGCTAAGCAATCAGCGCGGCTATATACCCAGAGTTTGAAGGGAGCTTTGAGATCCACCAACGGTACGACGGCAACAAGGATGATAGCGGCAAGTACGGCGTTGGGAATGTAATAAAACACTGGCGTCAAAAACGAAACGGAGAATGCGACAAACAACGCTGTGTACACAGACCCTAGAGGCGTACTGCTGCCGGCCGAGTAGTTCACCATCGAGCGACTAAAGCCGCCCGTCACCGGATATCCACCTGTGAACGCCGCGCCAACATCCGCCATGCCGAGTGCGAACAGTTCACGATTCGCGTCGAATTTTTCTCGTTTGCGACTGGCCAGCGCTTTTGCGACGGAGAAGCTCTCGAGGTAACCCACGAGTGTGATCAGCAATGCAAGTGGGAGAAGTGCGCGTATCGCCGCCAAGTCCATTTTCGGCATGGTGATGCCAGGCATCCCGCTTGGAATCTCGCCTACAACTCCAATGGATCTGCTTTGATTCAGTTGCGCGGCGTACACGACATACGAAGCAAGCGCGACTGTCACCAGAGGG
>JBGTHH010000325.1:0-4170 GCA_041746275.1 Pirellulaceae bacterium
CGCTCTGGCGCGGGCGTTGGCGACAGAGAACAGTTCTTCCGCCTGCTTCTTTTCGGTCTCAAGGGATGGCCGCTCGACAGCATTAGACGCCTGTGAGTGTATCGTTAGCAGCATTATGAAGAATAAGACGCGGGGTACGAACTGGGAATAAGACATCATTGCATTTGGCTCCAGTGTGGTATTGGATAATGGTGGAGAACCCACTTCTATTTAGTCATTGAACTGAGGTTCTACGCGCAGCGTTACTATTTGCAAACGGCAGAGGCGGAAGAAGTTCTAGACGGAACGTGATCCGCGCCAAAGCAGTCACACAGTTCACTTGTTACTGTAATCGTTATAACACCCAAAGAACTGCCTCAATTGGTGTTCACGTTTGGAGCTATCCTCGACATCTCGCAAGAGGTGAGCGAGCAGTACGCGATAACCGACATCGACGGTGGGGGCGACGTCGTGAGGCCATTCGCAGAGTTCCTGGCTGTCGACATTTGCGTCGTAACCTAAATCGTCAACCGCGTGTTGAGTACCCAGATCCGCGCCCAGGACTGCCACGGGAGCAGATCCCGATTTGTGTTTATTATACCATGCCAGTTGCTCTGGAGTCAGTGCGGCGTCAATCGTGCGGAGATACTCTGAAAGCCAGTGTGTATAGTCGTCGGGAGATTTATCGGTATTGGGATTGCGTGGACCTTCACACTCGTCCTCAGCAAAGTACGGGAATCCGTCGCTGTCGTAAGGATAGTCCATATAGCGATAGTCGGGCTTTGGCATCTTTGAAACTCCAATAAACGTAGCTAAACAACCATTGACAGTGCCCCCCGCCGAGCAAGTATCCCAATTAAGGAATTGCAAACACGGTGTCAGAAACCTTTGGGTCAACCGCGAATTCCGTGCATTGCTGAATTTCCGTGGAAACTCCGATAGGATCAAAGACGGTGACGGTCATTGGAATCATCAGTTCAGCGTGCCTCTCATAGTTCTCGTACTTCCAGGTGTAATCGCCGTTTGCGACAAACTTGCCTTCAAACATTCTCTTCTCATCTTCCGTCTGGTGTCGTCGTCGTTCGACCAGTAGGTGAGTGTTCGCATCGAAGTCGAACTCGTCAGTGACCTTCTTGTGCCACACAAGCTGAATGCGGTCGATGGACCTTCCGTCAAGCATTATTTGGCCTGCGTAACTCAACCGTTCCGAATTCTTCAACACAGCGGCCAACTTCTGAGGAACAAGGTCCAGACGTGACCATTCAAAATAGGTATCCACGTCGCTGAAAACGGAGCAAGGATTTCCGTCCAGGGTTCTTACAGCACGACTCCCATTGACCACCAGTTTGAAGGTTTCGTCAAAGCGGTTGGCAGAAAAGTCATAGCATGAATCTGTGCTTGAAAGTCTCCGGGAACTCACGTTGATGACAATATCTCGGGTTTCTGGAAGACTGCCCGGCCCGCGACTCATACTCCAGGATGCGCTATATGTGTGGGCATCTGACGTGGCGGGATTGTACCCCATAGCCGCCAGCGCGGCAGCCAGCACCTGTGTCGCCCTGAGATCCACGGTCAGCGGTTCCGGATGTAATATTCGCCATACTTCCTCGTCGTCCTCGATGTAATAAGGCGAAAGTGCTCCTACGACAGCAGTCATTTCTCGATTCGAGAGCTTCTTCTGATCCAGCAACGATTTTGCCTCGACCAGAGCCGCCTTGGCGATCTGCGGAATCTCCGTACGCAGCCTATCCTGGTTAAAGTCGATGCGTTGAAGCGTTTCGATCACCGACTTTCGCGCAGTTGGCTTTTGCCAATCGACAACACTATTAATAAATCCTCCGCCGATAACGATTGCATAGGGTCGCATACCCTCCAGATCTGTCTGCAAGGACCGCAATTCGGGCAGCGACCTGACGGTCGCGAACAGTTTCCGCTTTTCAATCAACATCTCCGGCAATTCACGAACATAGGCGAGATGACCCGTTGGAGTCCAGAAGCGGCCGATACCCAACTCTCGAAGTGATGCAGGAGCATTCCAAGACAGCAATATGTCATCGTTCATGTCACTTGCAACGGAAGAGTGGGCGACACGCAAAGTCTGCAAGTGCGGATTCTTAATCTGCGTAATTCGCTCCGGTGAGTCCAGCAGGCAGTCAAGTTGCTCAAGCCTGTTAAGGCGAGAAACGCAACTCAGCGAGTGTTCGCCGAGTAAAGCGTTGATTGTGAGTGATCTCAGCGATTGCAAATCGTGAAGTCCAACGAGAACGTCCGGAGAGTCTCCGGGCACGTTCCACAGTGCCAAATGCTTCAACTTCGTGAGGCGGTTGATCGCATCGAGGGGAAATGGAGGCGGATTTCTGGCGTTTGGTTGGCGAAACCAGATCTCCAGCGTATCGAGTCCGCGAAGCGCTACAACGCCATCGATCGTACGCGAATCGGCATTCGAGAGTGAAAGCGAGTCAATTTGTGGCCGGTCAATAAGTGTTGAAAGATCCAGTCCCGCAGAATTGTCGATGTTAAGCAGTCCAATATGATTCAGTTCCTTGAGGTGTTGAAACGTCGTTGAATCAACGTCACCTTCGAACGTCATAAGCGGAACGTACGGGATTGCATTTAACTCCTTAATTCTGGCATAGTCACGGATCCGCACGGTCTGGTAGTTCCTGGAGTTACTGTCACTCCAGATCCATTCCACTTTCCCTCCCTCGGCTGCGTAAATGGAGCTTATGAAGTGGCCGTTCGTCCTTAGTGCTTCCAAGCGTGGTCGCAACTCGAGCCATTGGGCCTTTGCTTTTGCTTCTTCCGCGACAACCAACTCCCTGGCACGTCGTGCTTCGTCGTCATCTTCCACTTTCCAGAGGTTAATCGAGTAGGTGACTTCCCGTTTTAAGACGTCAAGTTCAGTGGGAACGGACGTGAATACCCATCGGTCGTCCGTCCGCTCGCCGTGCCATCTCCGCTCCTCGATCTGTTTATCCGACTCCAAGTCGAAGAAGGTGACAGCCAAATCGACATCCGAACCGTGACTCGTCATTCTCGCTGTTCTCAGCCTTTGTGGTCGCATGCTATAGGCCAGTCGAGTCCGAGAGCTACGCTTATGTGCCGTTCCGACGAGATGGTCGCCCACTTGGTCAGACAAGTGGAAAGACCAGACCTCATCAGTTCTCGGTCCTATGTCGCTTCTCAGCGTGAAGCTGCAACTGTCGCGAAATTCAACGGGAGAGTCGGTTGCTGTGACCGAATGAGTCAATGTTAGCACTGCCGAGAAAGCGATTAAGGCAGATAGAGATACGGGTCTGACCATGGTGGCTCCAGTGTGCATTGAGTGCGGAGGATGTGAAAAACGAATACAGACTCAGGTAGTCTGAAACTGCCCGCGTCCAGTTCTGCGAGACGTTCCGACCAAGTCACGCACGGGATGAACATCAACCGAAGCGTTCGCTATAGGAGTCAACGCTGGAGCGCCACACAGTGATGACTCGAATTGTGAGATAATGAATACACAGCTCCTTCAGTTGGCAAACGGCTGATCATGCCTCCGACTCTCACGGTCGCTGTCTCGCACGCCGCGTCACGACGATCAACAGGCCCAGAAATGCCCCTGCGACCGAACCTGCAATGCAGTGCCAGATTGGGCTTCCAATCTTCTGGTGAATCGCCGCCGAGACTAAATACGTCGCAACTCCAATTGTTCCCGCCCAGATCCAGATCAGCAGCGACTCACCGCAGGTGACATCGTTCCGCGACTCTTGAGCAGCTAAATGTTTCCGCTCTGCGACATCTAGCTCCTCGGGGCCCTTGCCAAACTGATCGAGCGAGTGGCGATTTCGCTTGGCGGCCTCAAAGTTGGCAGGCGGCTAACGGGCCAGTCAGCAGGATGGCTAACAGGACCGAGAAGAGACCGGTGTCGTCCAACGGTCCAAGCACCGCCAAGCTGATGATATACGCGGCGATGCCGAACACGAACAGAAAGCATCCCACTCCCAAGATCGTACTGGGGCGTCATTTCAGCACCTCGATCAGTTCATCGATTCGGGCACCATAGTCACTGCCATCGGGCTTGGGTTCGTAGCCAGGGGTCGCGTCTCGAAGGATTCGCCATTGAGCAGGGTCGAATTCGTGCGGAAACAGTTCAACACTGTCGGCATCGCTCTTGCATCTTTCCTGTAAAGATTGCTTCATGCGGAATCC
>JBGTHH010000326.1:0-3211 GCA_041746275.1 Pirellulaceae bacterium
GCGTCAATTAGTTCGGACCTTTAGCGACTATTAGAAGGGTTGTTGGAAAGCATGCTTGTTAGGCTGTGGAGCCATCGTCCGAACGAGCTGACTTGGGTTGTTTCCGTTTGGCTTCGTCGAGTCGATAGCTGGGGATGTTGAGCTCGATGATCACCGAGTGATGAATCAACCGGTCGATGGCCGCGGCGGTCGTCATTGGGTCCTTGAAGATCTGCTCCCACTTGGAAAACGGCAGATTCGAACTCAGCAACACACTGCCGCGTTCGTACCGTTCCGATAGCAACGTGAACAACACCTCCATCTCCTCGCGACTCTGCTGCACGTAGCCCAAGTCGTCGATGATCAACGCCTCGAACTTCTGCAGCTTCTTGATCAAGCGTTCCAGACGGAGATCCCGTTTGGCACGCAGCAACTCCTGCACCAGCATTTGACAGGTTGCGAACAAGACCGATCGGCCACGCTTCACGAGCTGATCGCCGAGTGCCGACAACAGCATCGTTTTTCCCGAGCCGGGTTTGCCGAAGAGCAACAAATCGTCCTGTCGATTCAAGAAGTCGCCCTGGCGAAGCGTCTCGAATTGCTGAGTCACATGCGGCGGCAGCCGAGACCAATTGAACGCATCCCAAGTCTTGCCCGCCAACAGATTCGCATCGCGCAGCAAACGCACAATGCGGCTGTGTGTTCTCGTCTGGCATTCCTTGTCGACCAGTTCCGCCAGGAACTGCGTGTGCGTCCAGTGTTCGCGGGCCGCTTGTTCGGCCGTCGACGAGTGGGTCTCGCGGAACGTCGGCAGCCGCAACTCTTTCAGTTGCTCCGGCAGCTTCGACGTGTCGATCGTAGGCGGCCAGTCCGCTTTTTTCGTCTTCGTCGTCGTTGTTGTCGTTCGCCGGTTCTTGGTCGTAGTTGTCTTCGGGCTCATCGTACACCTCCTTGTGTTGTAGAAGAGAATCGAACGTAGAGAGATCGGGAGCTTCGACCTGCACGTCGGTCGGAGCGGGAAGCTGGTGCTGGCCACCACGTGCAAAACGTCGTCGGCCGTGATCGCCCGGCCCTCGGTCAGAAACCAACGCAGTGCATCATCGACGAGATCCAGCCCTTCGTGCTTGGCGGCATACAGCAGCTTGAGATACTGCTTCACTGCGGCAGCTTCTGTCGTGTGCTGGAGCAATTGATGGTAGGCCATGCGGAAGCGAGTCGTCGGGTACATGTGATTGAGATACTTGTAGTTGATGAACGCGCCCGGCTTGCGGATCAGTGAATCGATCACGTGGCGAGTTGTAAACCGATGTACTTGCTGCTGACGGAATAGATGTTTCGTTTCACGCGGATGACGCTGTCGGACTTCACCGACACGAAGATCGAAGTGCTGGTGCCGCGACGATGTAGCGGCAACGGGCGGAGCGCCGCGACTTCTTCCCGAAACCGTGCTGCGCGCTCGTCGTTGCGACGGTGGACCAACTGACGCACCAAGGCCATGTAGTCCTCTGCCGTGGCGAAATCACGACTGCCGCGCAGACGCAATGCCTGGTCCAGGGCATCCTTCAAGTGACCATGCGACGACTCCACGTCTCCGTTCTCGTGCGGCTTGCGGACGTTGATGCGATGGCCTTGGACGCCATAGTGCGCCAGTAGAGCGCGGTACGCCGTGGCGAACTCTTTGTCGTCCGACAGGTTGTTCACCGCGGCGGACAAGCTGTCACTCCGCACTCGACGTGGGACACCGCCCGCACGATGCAGGGCGTCTTGCAGTCCCGCCGAGAGCGCCTCGAGCGGATCTTCCCGAGTCCGGTAGGAACGCTCGACGCGTTCGATTTGGCTGGGCAATTGATCGGTATCACGATACTTCCGCACGGTCTTCGCACTCATCTTCAGCCTCCTTGCGATACTGGCCACCGATTCCGCTTCATGCAGCAACAGGAACACTTGGCTTGCTCGAAAATCCGTAATCATCGCAGCCTCCTTGACAATGGGTTTGCCAATAACCTGCGATCAAAACTCAACGGCGCGAATGGCGATATTGTTAAGCCACCCCTGCTACCCGGCTTGCCCGTCGAATCTCCGTCCTTCGAGTCGACACCCACCACCCCCGCTAGCACCTCGTCCCATCTAGTTGACGCTCCGAGCGAAACGCGGAGTGCTAGCCCTGACAAACTCTCCCCTTCTAGTTGACGCCCGCTCGGCCTAACTAATTGACGCTAAACAGCCTAGTGCTCTGTCAATTCTGAAATTTGGGGTTGGAGTTCCGGCTTTAGCCGGTAATTCGCAGCCTAAAGGCTGTACTCCAACCCCCATTCTTAGTCGTGACAAAGCACTAGTCGGTGGGCGTTGTGCGATTCACATTACGCAGGACATAAACGCACGACGGACGGCCGTGATCACGAAACTTCTTGCTTCGTCATTTTGAAGCCTCGTGCAATTTCGAATTGGAGGCAGACGTACTGACGCGCGAGAGTGCCCACCAGCCAACCACCCCAATGAGCGCTTCCGTAGTGAGGGTTACTACGCGGAACAGCAACGCAGCGATGGTCGCCGTCAGGAGTCCGGTTGCAGGAACCAGCAGTTCGATCAGCGCCCACTCTCGCACGCCCAGTTGGCCGGGCAGGGCCGAGACGAACCCCATGATGACTGATAGAATGATGCATCCCAAGCTCAACACAATGCCTTCTGCGTTGAGAGCATCAACTTGCACGGCGGCAAAGGTCATGCTGAGTGCGATACCAATTAGGACCCACGACAGAAGGCCTGCGGTCGCACTCGCGAGATAGGTTGCCGCGTGGATTTCCCTCGTGTGCTTTAGTGGCTCGTACCAGGAGAGCCGACTAAAACAGCTACGAATCACGTTACGAATGCCCCGAAAGACGGGAGGCAATAAGGCACCGACTGCGATGCAAAGAAGCACACCTAAGATAAACAAGAGTGCCGCGGGTCCGTTCCCCCCGAGTGTACCAAGCGCGTCTCCAATGTGCGTGTCGCCTGTGATGAGGGGAAACACGCGATACCAACAAAGTATCAAGAGAGAGATGCCGCAGGCCACAAAGGTCAATGTTTCAAAAGCGCTCGTTACGATTGCACATTGGATCGGCTGCAGCGAGTTTCCCTTGGCCCTCGAACCTTCGCTCTGCGTCACCATGATACACCGAGAGCGGAAAACAACCACCAGCACTCTTCCCGGAGAATACTTGCCCAAATGGCTGGCAAGGTACCCGCTGAT
>JBGTHH010000327.1:0-4158 GCA_041746275.1 Pirellulaceae bacterium
CACCAAGTCGTTCACGATCAACGTGACCAACGTCAACGAAGCACCGACCGACATTACGCTCTCGGCCAACACCGTAGCGGAGAATGCGGCTGGTGCGACGATTGGAGAAGTGACGGTTTCCGATCCGGACGCCGACGACACGCACACCTTTGTCGTCAGCGACAACCGCTTCGAGATCATTGCTGGTCAATTGAAGTTGAAGGCCGGAAAGAGACTCGACTTCGAGGCCACTCCCAGCGTCATCCTGGACATCACGGCCACCGACGCGGGCGGATTGGAGCTCACCAAGTCGTTCACGATCAACGTGACCAACGTCAACGAAGCACCGACCGACATTACGCTGTCGGCCAGCACCGTAGCGGAGAATGCGGTCGGGGCGATGATCGGCACAGTGACGGTTTCCGATCCAGATGTCGACGACACACACACCTTCGTCGTCAGCGACAACCGCTTCGAGATCACCGCTGGCCAATTGAAGCTGAAGGCCGGACTGAGTTTGGACTTCGAGGCCACGCCCAGTATCAACCTGGACATCACGGCCACCGACGCGGGCGGATTGGTGCTCACTATGTCGTTCACGATCCACGTGACCAACGTCAACGAACTTCCCACCGCCATCGTGTTGACAAACACTGCAACCAAGGAAAACACTCCAGGTGCCGTCATCGGGCAATTGGTCGTGACCGATCAAGATGCGGGCGACTCGCATACGCTAGCGGTGTTACACGATGATTTTGAATTGAATGGTGACCTACTTCGACTCAAGGAGGGGCGGAGTCTGATTTACGACGAAGACGATCCAGTCATCCTCGTTCCCGTGACGGCGATTGATTCGGGAGGATTGAGCTACACCGAACAAATTGCGATCTTCGTTCTCCCTCATCCACTTCCTTGGCATAACGAGCTGATTGCCAGCGACGCCAACGCCGATGGCTCCGTTTCTCCGCTCGATGCGCTCGTCATCATCAACTACCTCAACGAGTTCGGGTCGGGAAGACTGCCCGTACCGCCGCCAACTAGCATCGTCTTCTACTTCGACACGAATGGCGACGGCTCGGTCTCACCCGTGGACGTACTCATCGTCATCAACCTGCTCAACGCGAGAGTTCCAGCCGGCGAAGGTGAGTGGCCTCTTCAACAGGTGACCATTTCGGAGACGCCATTCATTCCCGCGCGAACCGCTTCGGTCCGGCCGACGGATCGCGGCCTGAGTCACGGTTTGAAGTTCGAAAATCCGTTCCACTTCTCCCTGGAGAATGGAGCTCCGAATGACCGCCCCCATGTATCCACCACCGAGCGTGCGATGAATCTCGCGCGGATTGATTTGGAAGAACTGGTCCATGAATTCCGCGATTTCCGATTCCCGTCGCCGTTGGAAGAGCTCTTCGCCGACTGGCAATCCATCGAATCATCGTCACACAAAACCCCCGCGACTGTCTGAGATAGCCGTCGAACGACCAAGCCGCGTCGGTATTGATACGTCGGCGGCTTGTATCGGCGCTTTGGTTTTCCGTAGAATCTGTGAAGCTCGGAGCCCACGCGGAACGAATCGCCCAACACAAAACTAAGCAAGGAGGTGGCCCACATGTCGTCCAACGTCAGCCAACTGTGGAAGGTCTTGGAGTCGCTCGGGGAATCGTCGCAGTTCTGTGCGACTGGGAGTCTCGCGCCGGTACTTCCCGGCTTGGAAGTGGAAGGGATCGGGAATGTGGGTGTGCCGGTCTCCGAAGCCGATGCGCGGCGGATCATCCAACGCGCGTCGCAGGCTCCGTTCGGGCGCGGCGAAGAGACGATCGTGGATACGAACGTGCGGCGTGTATGGCAGCTTGAGCCGGGACAATTCACGTTGCGCAACACGGCCTGGGACACTTTCGTGGATGGCATCGTCGCGGCGGTGCGCGAGGAATTCGGCATCCAGAAGAAAGTCGAGCATGAACTCTACAAGTTGCTGGTCTACGAAACAGGCGGCTTCTTCGCGCCGCACCGCGACACCGAGAAGATCCCGGGGATGTTCGCCACGTTGGTCGTGTGTTTGCCTTCGCGACATGAGGGCGGAACATTGATCGTGACCCACGACGGTGAAACGAGACGGATCGACTTTGGCGGCGATGCGGCCGAATTCAACGTCCAATACGCCGCCTTCTATGCCGATTGCCAACACGAGATCACTCCGGTCACGTCGGGCCATCGCGTCTGTCTGGTCTATAACCTCGCAATCGCGCGGCAGAAAGCCCAGCCGTCCGCGCCGGCGAACGGGCAAGCCGAGGATGCGATCGCGGAACTGCTGCCCCAATTCTTCGCGGACGACACGCGCGACAAGATCGTCATTCCTTTCAAACACCAATACACCGAGGAGGCGTTCGATCCGCGCGCACTCAAGGGAGCCGATCGGGCCAGCATGGCCGTGCTCGCGCGGGCGGCGGAACGACGCGGCTATCAGGTGTTTGTCGCGTTGTTGACGCACTTTCAGTCCGGCAGTCCAGACTACAGTACGGTCAGTTATCCTCGATCGCGGCGACGTTACCGCCGCTTTGATGGCGGCCTGGCCGATGATATATCGGGCGAAAGTCCAGATGCCCAATTCGAGGAAGTCTACGAAGAGAGCCGCTCGCTGGATCACTGGATCAATTCCCAAGGCGATAGACAGTCGTTCGGAAAACTGCGTTTCGAGGTTGAAGAAGTCCTCAGTAACGTTCCGGTGGAGAGTTGGCCGTATCAACAGGAAATCAGCGAGGCGACCGGAAACGAGGGTGCCACGATGGAGCGGTGGTATCGCCAAGCCGTTGTGGTCATCTGGCCGCGCGAGCGGTACTTCCACATTTTGGCACGCGAGGGGCCTCAGCACGCCGTGCCTGCTTTGGAAGAGTTGGTGGCGGCGAGTGCCGATCCGCTCCACGATCCCGCTGGCCGTGCGTTCGCGACCAGCATCATCGATCGTTGGAATCGGCCGCGACGTCAAGATCCTTGGGATCGGACATGGTCGGAAGTCCCTACTCGATCCAGTCAAGCGCAGAAGTCCGATTCGCTCTCAACCCGCATGTTGACGCTACTGGAGCAATTGGGCGAGAGCGATCTGGTCGTTCGATTCGTCCGTGACATTTTGCCCACCGCCTGTGAAGGGGACGAGGGGCCGATCCTGAGCCGGCTTGGCGATCGCTTCGGTTGGCAACCACTGACCGAACCGTTGCGGCAGTTAGTCGCGGAGCAGAAGCCCACCAAGTCTCGCGCAAAACTCGCCATGCCGGTGTCGCTCTTCGCCGATTTGTGTTGCAGCCCACCGAAGATGACCAACGAACGCCGCGCGATCTGCGGTAAACTGGCCGACGAGTTGGAGCAGATCACAGAGCTCTGGGATGCTTATCACGAAAAGCATCGTTATGGTTCGGAACCGCGCCAGGAGATCGTCGAATCGGTCTTTCGAGCCTACACCGCTGTGGAGGATATCGACCGGCTCGCGCAGTTCGTGGCGAATATTCTCGGCAAGCCGAAACTCTATGACCTGCGAACCGTGCTAATTCCTGCCGTGAAGACGATTCACAACGCGCTCGCTCCCGATTCACCGGGGCGCAGCAGCTTCGATCAATTGCTGCATCACTGCCTCACGGAGTTGCGAAGTTTGACGGAGACGCCGGTCGAGCCTCCCGCCGATTGGTCCCGCGAGGCGAAGATTAGTTGTCCCTGCAGCGACTGTCTGGAACTGGCACAATTCCTCCGTGACCCCAGCGAGCAAGTCCACCGGTTTCCGCGCCGCAAGGATCTTCGCCAGCACTTGCATCAGCAGATCAACGAATACCGGTTGGATGTCACGCATGAAACGCTGCGCAAGGGATCGCCGCAAGTCCTGGTCTGCACCAAGAACCAAGCCACTTACGAGCGGCGACTGGCCCAGTTCCAGGTGGATACCCAACTGCTCGAAGATCTAGAGCAACTCGCAAGTACCTTCGACGCGGCAGCCACAACACCTTCCGGCCGACGTCGGGCCAACGCCAAGAAGCCCACGGCCAAGAAGCCCACGGTCAAAGAACCGCTTGCCAAGAAGCCGGGGAAGCGCTGAACGACGTCGATCGGTTCTTCGCGGAGCGGGCGGAGTCACCGCTGAGCTACTAAGGACCGCTCGATCAATTAGTGTCCGAAAGTCGTGGATCGCTCCGCGATCCA
>JBGTHH010000328.1:0-4983 GCA_041746275.1 Pirellulaceae bacterium
TCGCATTGATAGCCGATCACCTCGTGATGGTTCGGAATGCGGACGCTACGGAACTGAATTCCGGCGTTATCCCCGACGCCCAGCAACTTCGCCTTCAGCCGCAGTTCGAAGTCGCCATACTCTTTTTTGGTGCAGAGGAAATCGTTGTGGGCGATCGCTTGCTTCAAGTTCCCACCCACGATCGCTTCGTCCTCGATACGAAAGACTTGGAGATTTCCCTCCCAACCGTCCAAAGACTTGCCGTCGAACAACGAGACAAACCCCGCTTCGCTCTTCTTCTCCGCAGGGCCTTCGTCAGCGATCACCGTCCCGAACGCACTAACCAAAACGAATATCGCGAACATCCACGTGCGAGTTAACGTCTGACGCATGACAGGAACCCTCGGTGCAAGAAGTCATGGGTTGATTCAAATTTCCAGCTCCCGATCATAAGCGACGCAGGCTCCCGATGCCACGTGGAAGGACGTACTCCAATGTTTTGGCGGGACAGATGCCCTACAATCAAGCGTTTCACAGGCAAACCGCATCGGCTGGTCCTATGGGATTAACTTCCTTTCTCAGCGATTTGTTTGAACACGGTCGAGTGGCCACGGACTCGGCGGATGTGTCGGCCGATGATTGGCAGCGGGCACTGCGTCTCTTGTGTGAATTCGAGCGGCACGATCGCTCGCGCTGGCCGGAGGAGCCGCCGGAGTTCTCCTGGCAAGTCGGCCTATGGAGCGCAAACCTTCTCTATCGAGCCTGCCACTTTGTGGTGCAGCGGGATGCGAGCCCCGAAACCCTCGAAAGCACTTTATGTACAAAGCCTCCTGAGCGTCCCGTGGCCGTGACTCATTATTCGGCCGACTTGATGTTGCGTTTCCTGCCGGGCGTCTTCAAATTGGCCCGAGGTGCCGCAGGCGATGATCCCTTGGTTCACATCCTGATCAGCCTCGGCCGGCAATGGCCCCTGTCCAGCGTCGGGATGTCGGAGGTGAGAAATGTCGACGCGAGTGACCTAGTTCAGCATCCCTGCCTGTTGCAAATGTATGTCGATCGCATCATCCGCGCGTCGGATGTCTCGCGGCTGAATCATCCGGATGTGCGCCAAAGCGTCCAGGCTGCGTTAGGTTTGTATCCGGAGCTAGCTCCCCAAATCGCCGCGGAACTCGAACGCCAGTCCCACGAGGAACCTGTGTCATGACCGAATCACGCGAGATAGACCTGTTCTCGCTCGGCCAGCGTTTAACCGACGAGGTCTTGCTGCCGCTAAAGAACGCGTTCGTAGGCAAAGACGAAATCGTGGACCTGATGGGCGTTTGTCTCGTGGCCGGCGAGAACTTGTTCTTGTTGGGACCTCCCGGAACCGCCAAGAGCGCGTTAGTTCGCGAGTTGGCGATGCGACTCGAAGGACAGGTTTTCGACTATCTCTTAACACGCTTCACCGAACCGAACGAACTGTTTGGCCCGTTCGACATTCGCAAGCTGCGTGAAGGCGAATTGGTGACCAACACGGAGGGCATGTTGCCCGAGGCCTCCTTCGTCTTCCTGGACGAGCTGCTCAATGCGAACAGTGCGATCTTGAACAGCTTGCTCATGGTGCTGAACGAGCGAGTCTTTCGTCGCGGTCGCGAGATGCGGCGTTTGCCGACGTTGATGGTGGTCGGCGCGAGCAATCGACTGCCGGAAGACGATGCGTTGGGAGCCCTGTTCGATCGGTTTCTGCTCCGCGTCCAGTGCGACAACGTCCCCCAGGAACAATTGTTCGCCGTGTTGGGAGCCGGCTGGCGACTCGACACGCGGGCCACGGACGTGATACCGACGATGCATGTCGAAGAAATCCGCCAACTACAGGCGGGCATTTCGCGCACGGATCTGTCTCAGGTGCTGCCCCCTTATCTGGAACTGATCCATCGTCTCCGCCATGCCGGAATCCCGATCTCCGATCGCCGCGCGGTCAAACTGCAACGATTGTTGGCCGCCAGTGCATTGCTGTGCGGTCGCCAAGTGGCCCATCCTTCCGATCTGTGGGTACTGCGTTACATCTGGGACACCGAGGAGCAGCAAGAAGTCTTGGAGTCGCTGGTTCAACATGCGATCGAGCAGAACGACGTGCCTGGGGAGGGAGTGCGGCACGTCCGATCCGCTGGCCACGATTCGCCCGACGTCGAAGTCCTGGCGTTCGATTTGGAGAGAATCCGCAGTCGCATGCAATCCGACCTCCTCAACGCGACCGAACGCAGCTACCTACGGGATCAGCTCGGGGTGCTCGCGGGACGTTGCCAGTGGATCAGCGACGAACAACAGCGAGAGTTCCTCGACGAGCAGATGAATCAGCTTTGGACGCTCCTAGGGGATGCTTCGTGATGCATTGCTGGATCGTTCAACTACGGTCTGAGGATGTCGCCGCCGCGATGGAATTGCGGCTTGTCGCTGGCCTGGAGATCGCGGAGGCCGAGGGCTTCGTCTGGATTCGCGGGGGCGAGTTGGACGATCAGACCGCGCGGCTACTCCGTGGCTTGCCCATGGTCGCGTGTTACGACTGGTGGCCAGATGACCAATTGGTGATCCGCGGTCGTCGCGTTCCGTCCCGTCGATTGCCTGGCGCAACATGGGTGCCCCTGCGGGATTGGTTTAACGTCGAGCTGCCGACCTGCGTGTGGCCCGGTCAATTCCGCGATCGCATTGCGCTACGACTCGTGCGTTCCGGCCAGGTACAAGAAGCGAGCTTGCTGCTCACGTCGGTCGACCAGTGGCTACCGTTTGGCACCCGGGCGGCTGAAGTTCGTTTGGAGTCCCTGCATTTCGCCGCTATCGAAAGCGGAGGTATCCTGATTCTAGGCCAGCCGCTCCCGGCTTTACGGGGAACGCGATTGGCTTGCACACGTGGCATTGCGGTGCCGTGCGGATGGCGGTGGGAACCAGCGGTCGATGCCAATGTTGTCGCCGACATGTTGCGATTGGCCGAAGGGGATGTCGCCCTGTTGATTCCCCAAGCGTCATCGTTTTCCATCGACGTCGTTGCGAGCGAGCAGTTCGTGCGCGCCTCGCGGTCAGCGATTCGCGCGAGTGCGGAGGCGATCTCCCATGGATCATGAGTATCGGATCGCCCGCCGTTATCTGGCTCCTGCAGACCAGACGTTTTGGTGTTGGGCGGGATCGGGACCTGAGACCATCGCGACCGGCGGCGAGGTGATTACGTGGCACAATGGCAATACGATCGCGTTCTTCGAGGAGTTTGCTCACGTGGTCGAGCGTCTGGCTCCCGGTGGATTGCCGCCCGTGGAGAGCCTGCTCTTGTTAATCGCCGCATGTCGGGAGAACTGGGACGATTCGTCGCGCGAGTTCGCCGCCAAGTGTACCGAGTGGGCCAGCCTCGAACGCCGCGCACTGCCGGATTGGTTGTCGGAAGTCTTTCAGGGGCTAGATCGCGTGCATGCCTTCGTCGGGGAGCAACGGCACACGGTCGGGGCCAAGGGCGAACTCGCCGAGATGGTCTTTGACGACGCGCCCCATCGCGGGCTGTCCTCTGACGCCCGCGTAATCGTGGCTGCCTTGGAATGCCAACCGCCGCCCGAGCTGATCGAGCCGCGATGCGACGAGCCTTGGACGTTCGATCGACTGTTGGATGCGCTACGTTCGCTCAAGCCGGGGTTGGATCGCCTGACCGCCGAGTCGCTACGATTGCGGACCGAAACCGGTCTGGAACAAATCGTCGAAGCAGCCGACGAGGTACTCTGGCCAAAAGATCAAATGCGGATGCTGCTGGGAGAGCTGCTGCAGGATGTCGAGCTGAGCGGTCTCGCGCGGCTTACTCGCAGTTTGATGGCCGCCATCCATCTGCCGAGGCCACTCGCCGATCCCGCCGATCTGCCCGCGGGTGGTGTTAGTGATATCAGCAATCGCGGGCACCTCGATCGTCTGTTGATCAGCGAATTGGCCCACGATGACCTCACGTTGGCGGTTCGCGTCGCCACGAATGAAGCGCTGTATCTGCGTCGCGAGACTCCGCCGCAACAACCGCCACGTCGACGTGCGGTCTTTATCGATACGGGCATTCGCATGTGGGGCGTGCCTCGCGTCTATGCCACGGCGGTCGCGATGGCGTTGACCGCCACGAGCGAACGGGGAGCCGAAGTGGAAGTGTACCGAGCGTCGACCGATGGACTCCAACGCGGTGATTTGACGACTCGGGACGGACTGGTGAAACACCTTGAGACGCTGGCCACCACGCCCCATCCCGGTGTCGGTGTGGGACGCTTCCTCGAACATGTGGATGCCTTGGGGATGGCGGTCGATGCGGTGATCATCACGTGTGACGAAGTGCTGGCGGATCGTGAGTATCGGTCGAGCGTGGCGGAGTTTCCCGTTTCTACTTACTTTGTCGCGACGGTCGCCCGCGATGGCCGATTCTCGCTCTTGGCTCGATCACCTGCGGGTAGCAAGCCGATCTGCCACGCGGAACTTGACTTGAACAATGTGCTGTCCGAGCCGGTGAAGCCTCGGTCGCTTCTGTCGTTGATCGATCGTTCCGTGGATCCCGCTTTGCCTTTGATCTGGGGAGCGAGACCGTTTCCGCTGCTGCTGCCACACGGTGTGGATTTTGAGCGTGCGTGGCATGTCGAGGACTTTGGAGCCTTGGCCATCACCAACGATCGACGGCTCATGCACTGGGCGAAACCGGGCTACGCGGCACAGGAACTCGACCGTCGCATGCCCGGTGGCAAGTTGCTGTGGTGCCAGTCGAACTCCCGTGGGGAGCGAAACTATGCCGTCGTGGCCAACACGGGTGCTGCGGATGTGCATCTGATCGAAGTGGAGCTCGCGACAGGTACGGTTCAGTCGCACAAGATTGAGAATCCCGAACGGGTTCTCGCGGTCTGTTCGCATCAGGGCATGTTGTTTCTGATCGGCAAGCGAAAAATCGAAGTCTTTGTGCTCGCGACGCGAGATCACCACGAGTCACGGCCGATTCCAGAGCGGACTCAGTGGATTCACGATCGC
>JBGTHH010000329.1:0-5541 GCA_041746275.1 Pirellulaceae bacterium
CTCGATCCGTTTCCGCAACTATCCCGTCACCCGCGACTACCTGCACGACGCCGAGGAAATCGCCTGCGAATGATGGACGCTGATGAACCTGCGGATCGAGATCGCGGTTGCGACGCTCGTAGGCGACACGGACTTTGTCGCGGATTTCTTCGTCGCTCGTTTCTTGGAAATGGTGTTTACTCGGTGAACGTGTCGGCGATGCGGAATTGCACTTAATTAACTTCTGCCTCATCACGGTTGGTAGGCGGGCGGAGCAGTTTAACCTTCTCTGCAATTTCCTTCGCCTTCAGCATCTGCTCGGGTTTTCCAGGCGGCCAATTGCACACGTTCACATGGTTCGGATTATTGGGAATCGGTGCTGCGATGGTTGTTAGCTGTTGGCTTTGATAGGTCGCCGCAAGAGCATCAGCTCGTCCGTGAAGCGTTCGCCCTAACTTCTGAGCGACAATGAAACCGGCGTTCCAAGTCTCCTCGTCCGTTGCGTCCTTATCTCGATTGACCGACAGTTCCTCGTAAGGGTGAGGAACGAATGCGTCGGCTTTGACCGTATCGTTCGAGTTGCGAATGTGTCGGCTCGAAACAATAAATCGAGAGAGTTTCTCGGAACGATCAACGTCCGGCACATTTTCAAGGTTCAGCATTTACGAAACCTGTTCGATCAGTTCAAGAATGATCTGTGGAACCTCACCATCAAAAGCCGCAGTCCCACACGCACGCGATAGCCCTGCCAGTGCAGCGTAATGAAGATCGCCAACTGTATCGAAGCTGATCGTGAGACTTCGTCGGGGACCGTTATACCACTCAAGAGAAATCTGCCCGTCTGGATGCGCACCCGCAGAGGGTGCCTTCGTTCCGAGGGGAAGGGACAGCAGAAAAGCCCTCGCCAATGCGAACGAGTCGAGGTCGACTGGAAGGGCATTGAATCCGTCCCAATTGGGTTCCCTGCACTCCAAGTAAACATCAGCCAATTCGCCGCGGATCGCCGACTGCGCACCGAGTGCAACGCTTTTGTGAAGGCTCGCATTCACTCGCGACAACTGCTCATCGAGCTGTTTCGCCGTCTCGCTGTTGGATCGGCTGATTACTGCAGTCAACGCCTTACTCCTTGAACTGGGAAATGGCTTCTTCTGAGAATATGCTGAAAAACGCTTCGTTCTTCAGCCATCGCATGGTTTCAAATACGTTTCCAGACCTGAAATCGTCGAATGGAACTCGATTTCCGGTGGAAACAATGTCGAAATCCACAATTAAGTTTAACTCGTGCTTGCTCCCTGGGGGAGCAGGATGAATGGTCTCTACAAGGTTCAGCTGCAACTCATGGCCCGGAATGTCGAACCGCGACTGGTGCGTGAATTGGGTCAGTGGCAGGCCGCTGCCAATCGGTTTGCCAGGGAATTCCGGGGGTTTCCGAAGGTATTCGCCAACAGATTCCGGCGATTTCACCGGGACCAGATTGATGTAGCGGAGCCCGATTCGTTGGATTTCGGGTGGTGCAGCGATCTCTTCGTAGATTGCCCAAAGTCGCAGCGCCTCATCACGAAAAGTAGTCCATCGCTCATACGGCTGGAGACGGCTGACGACCAAACCATTTTTGCGAAACTGAGCGACGTACGGTTCATCCTGCCTGCCGAGTTGAAAAGCTCGCCAGGCGTGACTCTGCGACGATCGACTACCATCGGGACCAACATGGTGCTCCACTTTGACCTCGACCTGCGGCGAGATCTCTGGATACTCGGGTAGCTTATCTTTCAGGGCTTCCTGGAGACGCTTTGGATCAAGTGGATTTCCCGGCGCTGCTTGCCAATGAATCGCTGCCTCGACGATGGGAGCCTTTGGCAAGTGCGGATACGTCTCGCTTGTATTGATCTCGATCATCTTTTTCATTCCAACACCTCCTTCACCCGAAACACCTTCATCACCTCGTCGCCGAGATGGTTGATTACTTTCACAGCAATCCTACCAGACTCCGGCTTCTCGAACGGCCGCGACGTGTCGCTGTTGAGCGTTTCCCAGGCGTCGGCGTTGATCTCGGCTTTGAGGGTGGTCTTCAGCGACTTGTACGGGTCGTTGGCGCCCAGGAAGTAGGCGTGGCGGACGAAGAAGCTTTCTTCGTTGTAGTCGGTGTCGAGGAACCAGCAGGCAATCCCGTCGGGTCCGTCGCTGCGGACTTCGCCAGTATTCGGATGGAACACGTCCACGCCGTTGACCTTCACCCGCAGCTCGCCGTCCCGATCCGGCAGGATTTCGATGTCCGGCTCGCCGAAGATTACGAACAGTTTTCCTTTGCCGGTGTTCTTCAGGTCGGCGGCCATGTGCAGGTCGGCGTTCATGCGGGCCTTGAGCACGGGGATGCGTCCGAGCTTATTGAACTCGGTGGCGTGGGCCTCGAAGTTGAAAGCGCAGGCGATCAGCACGTCGAAATTGGCGTCGCCCGCCTCCCGGGCCGCAGCCACCAAGTCCTGCCGCTGCACGGTGCCGAACTCGGGGCCGATGAAGATTGCGGCGCGTCGTTCGTTGTTCCCTTCCTGGTAGTGCCCTTCGGCGCAGACCATGTCGCCGGGCCAGGGGACGAGTGACGTGAAGGTGATGCGGTCCTCCTTGTGCGCCTGCTGAACGCCCGATGTCTTGAGGTTCTCAAGAATCATTGGAGCGAAGTCTTGCTTCTCACCAGCCACCAACGACTGGCCGCCATCCACTAACTCGTCATTCTCGTCGATGCCCAACATGCGGTGAGGCGAGAGGCTTTCGACGGTAAAGGGACCGGCCACGCGGACTTTCTTCTTGTCCTCGTACGGTTTGTCGTACAGGTACTCGTGGTCCGCCTTGGCGGCGATGCTGGCGTCGATTTCCTTTTGGCGGGCGATCCGCTGCTTCCACCAGTCGGCGTGCAATTTCTTCGCCGCGGCAGACCACTTGTCGTCCGCCTCGCGGGGAATCTCCCATTCTTCCCACTTCTGTTTGAGTGCCTTGTTAAGTTTCTCGCGAAGCGGTTCGAGATTCGCCTGATGCTTCTCCCAGATGACGTCGATCTCGGCGTTGTTGGCGATGGACTTGAGCGTGATGTGGGGTACGCGCTCGTAGACGAAGCCTTGGCGAATGTTGCCGTGGGTCGGGGCCTTGCTCGGTTCGGTTCGCTTAGTTTCGGCTTCTTTCTGTTGCCCCTCCGGCGAGTCGGCCAGTAGGTAGTACGAGTACCGTGCCCCCATGATCCGAGCGCGAGCCAGTGCGAGGGCGACGCGCGACGTGTCAATCGTGATCCAACGCCGGCCCCATTGTTCGGCGACGTAGGCCGTAGTACCCGACCCGCAAGTCGGATCGAGCACTAGGTCGCCAGGGTCGGTGGCGATCTGAATAGCACGTTCCACAACAGCTTGTGAGGTCTGCACAACGTAGACTTTCTGGCTGACAAAACTGCCGATCAGGACATCGTGCCAATAGTTTCCGATGCTTGATAGAGTGCCGTCGTTTGCTGTCACGCGACAGCGAACTTGCTTTCCGTAGAGTTCCAGTCGGTCGGCCTTCATCAAGCGATCGCGACCATCAGCTACTCGCCAGTGTCGACCGCTCGGACACGGAACCTTCTTGCCGTGAAGTTCGATAGGATCACTTCCGCCGACTGATTCGCCTTGCGATGTGAAATTGTCAAGGTTGTATGGAACCTCGCCCTTTGCCGCTTCACGTGCCGGCTTTTTGAACTCCAGACCTCGCCCTGAGCCGTCATCGACGTACCGATATTCGCGATCATCATCGACTCTGATCAGGTCGCGGAACTTTGTTTTACTGATATCACGTGCAAACCAAATTAAGTAGTCAATATTGTTGTCAAGCAGGTTGGCTCCACGACCCGTTGTAGTTCGATAGCAAATGAGCGATACAAAGTTCCCATCTCCAAACACCTCATCCATCACCGTACGAACTCGGTGCACATTCTCATCGCCGATCTGCACGAAGATCGAGCCGGAATCGGTGAGGAGATCGCGGGCGACGGTGAGCCGATCGCGGAGGTACGTGAGGTAGCTGTGGATGCCGTCGCGCCAGGTGTCGCGGAAGGCTTTGACCTGTTCCGGCTCGCGAGTGATGTGAGCGGCATTGCCGTCCTTCACGTCGCGGCTGGTCGTCGACCACTGAAAATTGCTGTTGAACTTGATGCCGTAGGGCGGGTCGAGGTAGATGCACTGCACCTTGCCCCGTAGCCCTTCGCGCTCGGCCAACGAGGCCATCACCTGCAGCGAGTCGCCTAGGATCATGCGGTTGGTCCAGTTGGCGTCGTGCTGATAGAACTCGGTCTTGGCGTCCCCTTCCGGCACGCCGTTGAAGTCGGCGAACAGGGAGAGTTGGTGTTCCTTTGGTCCCTCGCTTGCGCTGCGGGCTTTTGAGGATTGCCGCAGCAAGTCGTCGATCAGCACCTTGGGATGAACCTTCTCCTGGATATACAGCGGCGGCGCATGCACGACCAAATCGGACCAGTCCTGTTCGTCCTTGCCGCGCCAGACCAGTTGAGGATCGAGATCGCGGTTGCGGCGCTCGTAGGCGACACGGACGGGCGAGCGGACCGCGTCCTGCACGACCGGTGCCATCTCCGCCGTTGGGATGTTGTAGCGCGTCTGGTCTTCGTGGACCAGCGTCTCGACGGTTACCTTCGCCTTCATCTTTGCCATGTTATCCTCGTCTCGTTTAACCGTTAGCCGTAGGCGTACGTGTTTATGATTTACCGTTAGCCGCAGGCGTACGCGAGCGTTGCGGCTTGTGCTCACCCGGCGGTTGCGCGCGCGTACGCCTGCGGCTGACGGTTAAACGGTGTTAGTGGTGGGTGACCCAGCCGGAGTCGAGGCCGGCGTAGGGGGTGATCCAGTGCCAGTTTTGTTGGGGTTTACCTTCTTTGATTGGGTTGTCGATTACATAGGCGATTGCGTTTTCGATCGCTTCGTCGCTGTCCAGATAGACCTTCCATTGATGTCTGGCCCACATGCCCGGCGGCCGTTTTCCGGGCTTGGCATGGGCAGCCAGCGGGTGCAGGTGGTCATCGATCAACTGGCACGTGGCCGCTCCTTTCAGGAGGTTCGCGATCTGTTCGACTTTGTAACGATGCCGGGCGACTACCAGATGGGTGTGCTCGGGTAGGATCGAGCAGGCCCAGATTGAATAGCCGCTCTTGGCTGCCTGTCCCTTGAATCCGTTGGCGATCGACAGGGCTTGCTGACCGGTCAGTGTGACCGGCGGATTCATCAGCGCTTTGCGGGTAGCGTCACGCAGGGCGACTTCTTCTGCGGTCAATTGTGCGAGCGTCCGTTGTTCGAGGTGTCGCGTTGTTTTCCCGAACCGGACAATCTCCCAGCGCGCGACGAACAGGGACCATGAACCTCGTGGATCGTTGGGCAGCCAAAACCCGTAATGCGGCAGGATGACATGGTATCCGTGGATCATGGGGAGTGCTCCTTGTGCGAGAGCAGTGTGTTTCGTTTAACCGTTAGCCGTAGGCGTACGCGCCGCCGTACGAGTACGCCTACCGCCGCCGAGCTCGACTAAAACAACAGTCGGATA
>JBGTHH010000330.1:0-3597 GCA_041746275.1 Pirellulaceae bacterium
AGCCTTGAAGCCCACACTCAGTTTCAGTGATGGCACTGTCGAAGGGTTTGATCAGCTTCTGCTCGGAGCTCAGGCCGGAGACGTTAAAGAAGTTCAGGTGACGATCAGCGACGAGGCCGAGAACGAAGCCTTGCGTGGCAAAACGGTCACCGCTAAGTTTGAGGTGGTAGACGTGCGGCGCGTTGATCTGCCGGAGTTAACTCCCGCTTTCCTGGACCGCATTGGTGGTTTTGAGGATGCGGAAGAGTTGCGCGATGCCGTGCGAAAAGAACTCGAAAGACAACTGAACTATCATCAACAACGCAAGATCCGCCAGCAGATTACGGGGATTTTGACCAAAGGTGCGAACTGGGATCTTCCCCCCGGTATGTTGCGCCGCCAAGGACGTCGCGAGTTGGAGCGTGCGATTCTCGAATTGCGGTCGAGTGGTTTCTCCGACGACGTGATTCGACAACACTCCAATCAGTTGCGACAAAACAGCTTGGCTTCGACCGAGCGGGCTCTGAAGGAACACTTCATCCTGGAACGGATCGCCGAAGCTCACGAGATTGAAGCGGAGGCTGATGACTTCGAAACGGAAATCCGGCTGATCGCCATGCAGAGCCAGGATTCGCCGCGTCGGATTCGCGCTCGACTGGAAAAGCGTGGGCAAATGGATGCCTTGCGTAACCAAATCATTGAACGGAAGGTGATCGACCTGATCGCGAGTGAAGCGGTCTTTGCCGATATTCCGTTCGAGGCGGAGAAGGACGATACCATCGCCATCGACCACACCATCAGTGGTCGTGAATACGAAGAAGAGATTCCGGAAGCCAAGTACGGAGGGGACGCGGAGGAATTGCGTACTGCCGGTGAGCACAGCTAGTCCGCTCGGCGGTGTGATGAGCTCACGGGATGGTGGGTTGTCTTCGCGTCGCTGCCAATGTCGTCCGCGATGCCTGTCTCACTGACGTTCGCCTGTGTGGCGTGCGATTCCAACTGACGAGCATCCCCTCGCGCCGTTTCTGCTGCCAAGTTTAAGGAAGGGCTGGTAATCGATGAACCGTTTTGTGCCCCCCATCTTCGATTCACACTCGTATCAAAGCGTCCAACGACAGCGACAACTCACACTGGGTGATTTGCTGCTCGAAAATCGCATCGTCTTTTTGCAGGGTGAAATCCATACCGGCAACGCCAACGAACTGGTGATGAAACTGCTGTACTTGCAGAGCGAGAATCGCCGCAAGGACATTCATTTTTATCTCAATTCTCCCGGTGGTGACGTCGTAGCCACGTTGGCCATTTACGACACAATGCAGATCCTGAGCTGCCCCGTGGCCACCTATTGCGTGGGACAGGCCGCCAGCGGTGGTGCCGTCTTGCTTGCGGGCGGTACCAAGGGAAAGCGGTTCGCCTTGCCCAACGCGCGCGTCATGATGCATCAGCCCTGGGGCGGCGTGCAGGGACAAATCAGCGACATCGAGATTCAAGCCAACGAGATCCTTCGCAATCGACAGGTCTTGAACGAGATCTTGGCACTTCACAGCGGTCAGCCAATCGAACGCATCGCCAAGGATACGGATCGCGATTTCTTCCTCAGCGCGCTCGAGGCCAAGGAGTATGGCTTGGTCGACGACGTGTTAGCCAAACCGCCCGTGGAAGTCGACGAAGAAGAGGCCAACTGAGAAACGGATCGGCGTTCGAGGCCCTACGAAAAACAACGGAGTTTAGCAAACGATGCCACTGATTCCCTACGTCGTCGAAAAGAGCGGCCGTGAAGAACGTGTCTACGACATTTACAGCCGTTTGCTGAAAGATCGCATCATCTTCCTCGGCACGGGGGTCAACGATGAAGTCGCCAATGCCATCGTGGCCCAGATGCTTTTCTTGCAATCGGATGATCCGAAGTCAGATATTCACCTGTACGTGAATTCGCCAGGCGGGAGTGTCAGCGCCGGTTTGGCGATCTATGACACCATGCAGTTCGTCACCTGCGATGTCGCCACCTATTGCATTGGACAAGCCGCATCCATGGGAGCGGTCTTGCTCACAGCCGGTGCCGCTGGCAAACGCTTTGCCTTGCCCAACGCGCGGATCATGATTCATCAGCCGTTGGCCGGAATGCAAGGTACAGCGGCTGAAATCGAAATCCACGCCCGCGAGTTCAAACGTATCAAACAGAAGATGAACGATATCTTGCTCAAGCACACGGGACAGACCTTGGAGAAGATCGAGAAAGATACCGATCGCGATTGCTTTATGTCGGCAGATCAAGCGGTGGACTATCACTTGATCGACAAAGTCATCGAGCACATGGAGCCGGTAAAGTAGGCGATTGCGGTTGATTTGCGACGCCAGCACTTGACCGGCTGATCTTGACGTGTTTTGGTAGGTCGGGTATTCCCCCGTTCGCTCTTCTGACGCTTCGATTCACTCAGCCCACTGGTTTGGTGAGCGAGGCATATCTTGTCAATTCCGCAGTTCGTCAGGGACGATGAACAGCTTGCCCATCCAGCCCGAAAAATCTCCGCGCCAGTGTCTGCTGGTTTTGGCTACCGTGCTGCTTCTAGCGGGGTGCCAGAATGATCCGTATCTCGCGTCGCATATCGAGATCTTGAATGCGGAAAAGCGTGCGCTCGAGGATCAACTGTACGAGTTGGAATATGACTTTGAGCGGAAATTGGCGGAGCTCAAGGAAGCCCAGGAACGGCTCAGCCAACTCGACGACCAGCAGACTCCCACTCGTTCATCGCGAGATACGATGACGGCTCCGCGTGTCGAGATGCCCGCGGATGATGACGACTTCCTCGATTTCAATCCACCGACCGTGACGCCGGGCGTCTCGGACGAACCACGAATTGAGCTCCCTCGGCCTGACCGAAGAAGCGGTTCTTTGCGGCACAATTCCTCTAGCGAACCGACGCCAACCAGCTTGATGCTGATCGAGCCAGACGACCCCCGAATCACTCACATTCACATCAATCCGAGTCGTACCGGAGGCGTGGATCTAGATCAAATGCCAGGTGACGACGGGATTACGATCGTGTTGGAGCCGCGCAACAAGAGCGATGCTTTCGTGCCCTTAGCCGGTCCGCTGAGTATCGTGGCGTTGGATTATGCTCAACGAGACGCCGGCAGCGCGGCTCGCGTGGCGCGGTGGGAACTTACCGCCCAGCAAGTGGAACGGGCGTTGCGAAACCAAGGGTCCGAACGTGGCATTTACTTGCGTCTGCCCTGGACGGAACAACCGCCCACCAATAGCAAGCTACTGCTTGCGGTTCGCTACACCACGGCGGATGGCCGGAAGCTCGAAGCGCGGCGCGATGTTTTCGTAACGTTGCCGGGGCAGGTCTCACAACGCTGGACGCCCCGTTCGTCGCCCGCGGATACGGGGAGCGATCCACAAAAGGGAATCAATGTCGCGCGCCAGCCGTCGACAACCGATGGGGCGCAGCGCGAACCGAGCCCAGTCTTGATCGAGAAGTTCTCTACGCCCGCCTCCCCCTTGCCTGAAGCTCGCCAGGCTGGTATCTCCGTGGTGGCCGAGGCCGTGACTGCACCGTCGTGGCGTCCCTATCGTTAAGGACGAATCGGTAGACGCCGTCACTAGCCATTCCG
>JBGTHH010000331.1:0-2013 GCA_041746275.1 Pirellulaceae bacterium
GCCGCTCCTCCCGCGAAACCTGCGACTCCTCCCGCGAAACCTGACCCACCCAAGGTTGCCACGTTCGTGCTTCCTGCCGCCGTTGACTTACCCGTCCCAGCAGCCGATGCCCCCGAGATGGATTTTGGACAGATCAATATCCGCCCTGAAGATGCGGTATTCATCAGTTTATATGGAGGAGACATCGCAGCTACGGGACGCCTCGAGTTCTCACTACAAAACGCTCAAGGAGGCGTCGCACCACGGGACTGGGAGTTTTATCTAAGCGATGGGCGAGCCGACTCGATTGTGGTGGCCACGCTGTCGATGCCCGAGAACACACTGAAGTTCAAATGGACCAGTCAGGCCGCGGAGAATTCAGCCGCCACCAATTTGAGAAACTGTTCGCTCAAGATCACGGCCGGGCAAGACAAACCACACGAACTGGCCCTGAGGACTCCGCAGCAAACGCCTCCTTACTTGATCGATCTGGAACGCGCCATGACCATCAAGTTACCCCTCGAAGGTGCTCCGGATCGCGCTTCGCTGAAACTGGAAGTCACGGTGGTCGGGCACAAGGCCGCCGTGGAACCGGCTCAGATCGAGCTCGGCAAGGGTGGCAAAGCCAGCGTGTTTTTTGGGGAGAATCAAGAACAGGCAGCATTGATGCTGAAGCTGGATGTCAGTTTGACCGCGCGGGCCGTGCAGGTGAAGACCGACCCGTTCTTCTTGGTCCCGGTGGAAAAGGAACCTCTGCGGTTGAATAAAGCGAGTCTCAAGAAGTACTCCAACGCGGGCGTAAATCGGGCGCAAATCGAGAGCTTTGTCAAACAGCTCGAAAGCGTTCCCGCCGCCGACAAGATCAAGGTCCAGAACGAACTGCTCCAGGCCAAGCAGAATCTGGGCTTAATCGATCAGGTCGTTGCCAAGATGTCCCAGTTGGAGAAGGACACGGCGGCCGTCGGTAGCGGCGCGACATTGCGATTCCGCGTTTACTCCGATCTGATTGATCGGCAGATTGAACTGATCGTCACCGATCCGAATGCCTCACCCGTCGCACCTTAGAGCCAATCCGAAAAGGGCCTGACCCTTTGGAATCGAGTCGATTTTCACTCGGGTATTGGCCTTGCCGGAGAGTGTCGGACCCCCTGTCCGAACAGGCTCGCTATCTCACACGCCGGTCGAACTCTTGTTTCGGTGCAGTCGACCGAAAACACGTATCTTAACTGCTCGACGATAACGATCAGGCTGCGCGGTAAAGTCTCGCTAACCGGTAAAGTTTAACTCAAGTGACATGACAGCCACGACGAAGTTAGATGCGACGAGACCTATCTGCGTCATGGGGAACCGCTTTGCACGCTAGCGGCGCTTTCATGGCACACGCTGCTGGCGTACGAGGAGTATTGAGTTGTCAACCGGGATGTCCAATTCAAGTGAACGAGCCCCGCGTCGCGGAGCCGCCGAAGCAGCGCACGATCTCGTGACCGATTGGGGAAACGTCGTGATCGACGCGGTGGCGTCCGTCGGCGATCTTGGCCTGTTCTGCATTCGCACGCTGTCGTGGCTTCTCTCTCGGATGCCACGCCGCGAGACGTTGCTACCCAACTTTTATCAGATTGGTGTGATGAGCTTACCGGTGGTGGCACTCACAGGAACGTTCATTGGCATGGTGTTGGCGGTGCAAAGTCACGGCCAGTTTCGCCAGTTAGGATTGGAGACACGACTGGGTGCCGTGATCAATATGTCGCTGGTGCGGGAGCTTGGCCCCGTGCTGGCCGCGACCATGTTAGCCGGACGGGTCGGCAGTGCGATGGCCGCCGAGTTAGGGACGATGCGCGTGACCGAACAGATCGACGCACTGATTAGCATGGGTGCCAATCCCATTCATTATTTAGTCGTGCCCCGCTTCTTAGCCTGTTTGTTCCTCATCCCCACGTTAACGATCATGGCCGACTTCATGGGAGTGGTCGGAGGTTACTTCTTTACCGTGGAAATCCTGGGGATCGACAAGCACCACTACTGGCACAACTCGCA
>JBGTHH010000332.1:0-5030 GCA_041746275.1 Pirellulaceae bacterium
CGGTTCGTAAACTCTGTTTAATAGCTGAATCACTGAGCAGAACTTGATGTTGCGCGCCACTGTCAGCGACCCAAGTTCGCAAGCCCGCTTCGATATCCATCCGCTCGCGGAAGTTCGCGCGGGCCGTGGCGTCTTCCTTCAAACGGTTTTGCAACGACTGATGCTCGGCCTCAGTGATGGTGCCATTGATCAGAGCGTTGATGGATTGCTGGAGGGTCTCATCACTCATGATGCCGCTCCCTCCTGCGTGATCCGCAGACGTATGCAGGCGAGCAGTTTTTCGCGAAGTCGGGCGAGTTGCTTGTACAGTGCCGTACGCTCGCGTCCCAGTTGTTGTGCGACTTCGGTAATCGATTCCGTACCGGCGTAGCACTGCTGGAGGATCAACTGTTGTCGCTCAGAGAGTTCCCTCAGGCAATGCCGTAAAGCATCCAGCCGCGATTCCGAGAGCGATTCTTCTTCGGCAGCTTCGCTCGCCATCAGCTCAACCAGCTCGACATCGAAATGCAGACGACTCCGCCGCTGTACGGTGAGGAAGTTGCGGACTTCATTGAAGGCGATGCCACACGCCCAGTGAAAGAAGCTCCCCTGGGCATCGAAATCCTGCATCTTCTTCCACAGCACAATACTCGTCTTTTGAAACACATCCTCGACATCCGCCGGATTGACCAATTGCTTAGCGATAAAAGCATACAAGCGGTGACGATGCTCCATCAGCAACGTCATGAACGCGGCTGTGTCGTCGTCAGCTTCAGGTTGTTCGTTTCGGTTAGTCAACTGCGAGGGCTCCAAGTCAATGGCCGAAGCGGCGTGTCTGCCGTAAGTAATCTTACAACAAGCCCACGATTGGACGGTCCATTGGGTGATTTTTCAAATATTCCGGATTTCCGCGGGCAATCTGATTCTGCCCGTAAGAACACTGGCAGGCCGGAGAATTTCGGCATTTGAACCAATGATGCAAAATCCGGAGTTTAAGGATGAGATTTTGGACTTCAGCAGTTTTCCTACTGGCCTTACCGACGCTGCTTCATGCCGATGAGACATTCGTGAAGATTCAACGAGTCAGCGGCAATCAAGTTGCGGTTGTCCCTGATGCAGCCAATGACGGTGGTGGAGCTATGCGCGGTGGCGAGAGACGTGGAGGTGGGGCAGTTCCCGGCCAGCAAGCGTTTGGCGGTCGACGTCGCGGCGGAGCCGCAACCACTCAACCAACCATCCTGACCGTCTCTCCTGCCACGAAGATCACCTCGGCGATGCGAGAGCGGAGGACGTTTGAGTTCCGCGTCGGTGCGGAACTGGCGGGCGGGCTGAAACATCGTGTATTCCAGGAAATGAAGACGCCTCTGTCGGCCCGCATCGTGAGCGACGGGAATCAGATCACGGAAATCAACGTGATCATTTCCGAGACCGACATCAATCAATCGACCACAACGTCCAGCGGCGAAGCGATCATCGCAGTTCGCCCCAAACGTCCTCCTATGAAACGCTCGTCCGCGCAAGGAGAAGCGAAATGACCCAACGAATGCTGTGTTGTGCGATCATCCTAAGCTGTCTCGGTTGGTCGGCATCAAGCCAGAACCAACTGCGTGCTCAGGACGACGTTCGCTTCTTCGAGTCGAAGATACGTCCGGTGCTGGTCAAGCACTGTTACGAGTGCCATTCGACCGAATCAGGCAAGGCGCGAGGCGGCCTAAAAGTCGACTCTCGGGACGCACTGCAGCGCGGTGGAGACTCGGGCCCTGCGGTGGTCGCCAAGTCGTTGAACGAGAGCGAGCTGTATCAAGCCCTGTTGTATCACGACGGTGGCTGGCAGATGCCGCCGAAAGGGAAACTACCACAGGCATCGATCGACGACTTTCGCCGCTGGATTCTGATGGGGGCACCCGATCCTCGCGTTACTGCCATCAATCCAAACGTGGCCAGCGCGATCGACATCGAGGCAGGCCGACAGTTCTGGGCATATCAACCGTTATCGCCAACTCTGCCACCGGCAACGGAAACGGAGTGGCCCACAACGGCGATCGATCGGTTTGTTGAAGTGAAGCTACAAGCGCAAGGCTTAACTCCCGTCGAAGATGCTTCACCGGAAGTGCTCGTGCGGCGACTGTACTTCGTGCTGACGGGTCTACCACCGTCGCCTGAAGATTTGCAAAAGTGGACTTCGAGGCTTCGAGCAGCAAGCGACGCCGATCGCCAGGCCGCAGTTGCACAGCTTGTCGATGAGTTGCTCGCCTCCGACCGCTATGGTGAACGTTGGGGACGGCATTGGATGGACGTTGCTCGTTTTGCTGAATCGACAGGCGGCGATCACAACAACATCTACCAGCACGCCTGGCGATATCGTGACTATGTGATCGATGCGTTCAACGACGACAAACCGTTTGATCAATTCATCCGCGAACAGATTGCCGGTGACCTGTTGCCGATCGGCAGCGAAGAGGAATGGGCGAACAACGTCATCGCGACTGGCTTTCTGGCGATCGGTGTCAAGTCGGTAGGGGAAGACGATCAAAAGCGTTTTTTTGCGGATCTTGTTGACGAACAGATCGATACGACGACGCGGGCGTTTCTTGCAACGACGGTCGCGTGTGCCCGCTGTCACGATCATAAGTTCGATCCGATTCCACAAGCCGACTACTACGCGTTGGCTGGTATCTTCCGTTCAACGGAAACGCACTACGGTTTGCTCAAGGCTCAAGCCCGACAAGCGACAACCCTGATCGATCTGACTGGTATGGGACCATCCGCAGGCACACCGGAGCTCAATGCGGAAGAATACGCGGCACTGGTCAAACAGCGCGATGATGCCGCCCAGGCAATCGAAGATGCGATGAAAAAGATCCGCTCGGGCGAAAACGTCTTTCGTGGCCTGCTCCGCAAGTATCGGTCCGATCGTGATGAGACCGAAGCGGCACTGCAAGCTTACTCGAATCGTGGTCAGCCACGTGTCTTCGCGATGGGAACTCAGGATCGTGATGCCGCACTACCAACTCGCCTTTTGATCCGCGGTGAACTCGACAAGCCGGCTCAGTTTGTAGAACGAGGCGTGCTGCAAGTGCTCAGCCCGCCGAAGAAACAGACACTGGGTGCGTTGACGAAAGACGCGAACTTTCGTCGGAATCGTACACCTGGTTTGCCAAGTCTTGCGCATCAAAGTCAGAGCGGCCGGTTGGAACTCGCGGAATGGATCGCCAGCCCTGAGAACCCGCTGACAGCTCGCGTGATTGCAAATCGGGTTTGGCACTGGATGTACGGCAGAGGGCTGGTGCGGACGGTCGATGATTTCGGTCACGCTGGAGAGACGCCGAGCCATCCTGAGTTGCTGGATTACCTGGCGAGCCGACTGATCGAGGAGAATTGGTCGATCAAGGCACTGATCCGCGAGATTGCACTGTCGCGAACCTGGCAACTCGCCTCGACCTACGAATCGCAGAACTACGGCATTGACCCGGACAACCGATTCTATTGGCGAATGAATCAGAGGCGACTGGAAGCCGAAGCAGTCCGCGATGCAATGCTCGCCGTGTCTGGGCAACTGGATGTGAAGCGTCCGCTGGGAACCTATCTGCGAGAGGCAGGTGAAGGGGGCGTTGGGCAGAATGTCTTCGAGCCAGTGATTGGTGCGATCGACGCCAACACACGATCGGTGTATCTCCCGCGTGTCCGCAGCGTGCTGCCCGAAATGCTGGAGACGTTCGACGCGCCCGATGCCAGTCTTGTCACTGGCAGCCGCGATACAACATTAACGCCGTTGCAGTCGCTCTTCCTGATGAATAGCCGTTTTGTGCAGAACCATGCGGTCGCTTTGGCCGATCGGCTGGAGAATCTCCCGCAGAAGCAGCAGGTGGTCAAGCTCTACGAATTGGCCCTCGCACGAACACCTACCGAGCAAGAGCAACAATTGGCGACCGAATTTCTGGCTCGAATCACTGGGAACCAAACTGCCGTTGCGCGTTCGGGCGGACCATCTGGGCGATCGCCAGGCCGATTTGCAGGCCGAACAAGTGGTGACGAATCGAGTGGTGACGAATCGAGTATGCGTCGTGGCGGACGCTTCTCCGGAGGTTCCGGCGCGACGGTCGAGCGACCTGTGACGGGCGAGAACGAGATGTCACCGATGAGCCACTTGGCGATCTACTGCCAAGCCGTGCTCAGTTCCATGGAATTCCAATTGATTGACTAAAGGCAAAAAGATGAAACAAACATTCTGCTTTCAACGAACGATGTCGGTCTCACGCCGCGACGCACTGCAAACGCTTTCGGCAGGATTCGGCTATCTGGCGTTTGCTGGATTAGCCGCCGCCCAGGCTGGACAGCAAGCGCAGAGGCTTGACTTACCCAAGCCGCACTTCGCCCCTCGCGCCAAACGGGTAATCTTCCTTTGCATGCGAGGCGGACCGTCGCATGTTGATACGTTCGATTACAAACCTCGTTTGAAGCAATCGCATGGACAGCCATCGAACTACGGCTCCCCCTGGTGTGCGTCTCCCTGGAAGTTCAATCAGTACGGGGGTAGCGGAATGTGGATTTCGGAGCTGTTTCCCAATCTAGCCCGACACGCGGATGATCTGTGTTTGCTCAACGGGATGCACTGCGACCAGCCGGCTCACGCGCAGGCCTTCATCCAAATGCACACCGGCAACTTTCAGTCGGTGAGACCGTCGCTGGGCGCTTGGACGCTGTACGGTCTTGGCAGTGAAAGCCAGAATCTGCCGGGCTTCATCTCTATCAATCCGCCTACCGCAACCGGTGGTGCTCAGAACTATGGCAGCTCGTTTCTGCCAGCCGCGTTTCAAGGGACCAAGTTCACGATCCAGGACAGTTCACAACGCAACCGCCGCATCGATCAACTCCGTCGCGGCGAAGCCAACCCCTACGGCATCAACAACGCGGTGAACCACGTGTTTCATCATTGGCGCGATCAGGATCAGGCGGCGGCGCAGGCATTTCTCGATCGACCGGAATGCCCACCGGAAATCCGGGCCGCGCTCGCCCCACCGACACCAAACCCATGAAGCGATTCGTTCCAT